>JASHVW010000055.1 GCA_030044395.1 Verrucomicrobiia bacterium | reverse complement strand
GTTCGTCGCCATCGCGTTCACCGAGTCGGTCAAATCCTTCCACGTGCCGGCAACACCAAGCACTTCCGCCTGGCCGCCAAGAATTCCTTCGGTGCCCACTTCGCGCACCACGCGCGTCACTTCCGCAGCGAACCCGTTCAATTGGTCCACCATCGTATTGATGGTGTTCTTCAACTCAAGAATCTCGCCCTTCACGTCCACCGTGATTTTGCGGGACAAGTCGCCCTTCGCCACGGCCGTCGTCACTTCAGCGATATTGCGGACTTGCGAGGTTAAATTGGACGCCATCGAATTCACGTTGTCGGTGAGGTCTTTCCATGTGCCGGCGACGCCAGGCACCGCCGCCTGGCCGCCGAGCTTGCCTTCGGTGCCCACTTCGCGCGCCACGCGCGTCACTTCCGACGCAAATGAATTCAATTGATCCACCATGACATTGATCGTGTCCTTGAGTTCAAGAATTTCCCCTTTCACGTCCACCGTGATCTTCCGCGAGAGGTCCCCTTTGGCCACCGCGGTGGTGACCTGGGCTATATTGCGGACTTGGGCGGTCAAGTTGGAAGCCATCGAGTTGACGTTGTCGGTCAAATCCTTCCAGGTGCCGGCAACGCCCGGCACGAACGCCTGGCCCCCGAGTTTGCCTTCGGTGCCCACTTCGCGCGCCACGCGCGTCACTTCGGACGCGAACGACCGCAACTGGTCCACCATGGTGTTGAAGGCCTCCTTGAGCTGCAGAATTTCGCCGCGGACGTCCACGGTTATTTTTTTGGATAGGTCGCCGTTGGCAACGGCAATGGTCACTTCGGCAATGTTGCGGACCTGCGCGGTGAGGTTGCCGGCCATTTGGTTGACCGATTCCGTGAGTTCGCGCCATACCCCGGAGACTTTCTTGACTTGGGCTTGCCCGCCGAGCTTGCCCTCGATGCCCACTTCCCGCGCCACGCGGATGACTTCCACGGAAAAGCCGGCGAGTTGCTCGACCATGCCGTTCACAAGTTTGGCAGTGCGAAGGTATTCGCCCTGGAGCATGCCGTCGGCGGTTTCCAACGGCACGGACTGCGTGAGGTCACCCTTGGAGACGGCGCCGATGACGCGGGCCATCTCAAGCGTGGGACGCGAAAGATCGTCCACAAGGGAATTCAGAGACTCAATCCGCTCAGCCCAGGCGCCGGTGAAATCTCCGATCGGCATCCGTTCGCTGATTTTCCCCCTGCGGCCCACTTCATTTCTCAGGCGCGTGACATTTTCGCCGAAACGTCCCATGCGGGAGACGACATCGTTAAACGTGTCCGCAATTTTCCCGTCGGTATCCTTTAAATCCACGGGCAGGCGTACGGTAAAGTCGCCATTTTTCATTGCGGTAAGGGCGTGCAGCAGTTGGCGTCTGAAATCATCGCCATCCAACATTTCTTCATTTCCGTTTACCGACGGTTCAAGAATCGTTGCATCTTCATCTTTCATAAATTCATTTTTCTGACTGCTTATTTCCCGTTCTGATTCAGCCAATCCAAACCAGGGCACAGTTGGCCGCTGCCATCCCTGCAAAAGACATGCCAAAAAAGAGCGAGGGATTGCAGTTTGCCATTTCGCCAATAAAATCGCTGGAAAAAGCGGTGATTGCCTGTTGTTCGCGGAACAGAATGTTTTGCAGAGTGCAATTTTTCAGTGAAATAAAACTTGCAAATTGCAGACGGCAGTTTCGCCCTGACGTGCCATGAAATATTGGAGATTGCGCCGGCTTTATGGGACGGCGTGACGTTGGGTGTAAAACTTGCGCTGCGGGTTCGCCAAGCCCACTGGTTCTTTCAGGAAGCTGAAAGATTGCATTCCATTGCCTTGACTTCCAAGTCAAAAAATGAAGGCAGGAGAATTTCATCGGTGATTAACGCTTGCCAAACGCCGCGACTATCGTAAAGTGTTCGGCCATTTTCACATGATGCATTTGAATTCTTTGAAAGCATTTTTGGCGGATGCCACGGTTGCGCCGGCTTCCGGTTCCAGCACCCCTCCCGCTGCGTCCTCCGGGGCCACGACCTTGCAACCGCAAAGCTCGCCCCTCGGCTTTATTGTTCCGATGGCTCTGACCCTGGTGATCATGTATTTTGTCATGATTCGCCCGCAATCGCAGCAGCGCAAGCGCCAAACGCAAATGCTCGAAACCCTCAAGCCCGGTGACAAAGTCGTCACCGCCAGCGGCATCGTCGGCAGTGTCATCACCGTCAAGGATAAGACCGTCTCCATCCGCTCGGCGGACGCCAAAATGGAAATGACGAAAACTTCGATTACCGAAATTATTGAACGGAACAACGAAGAAAAATCCGCATCCTAAACCATGAAAAACCGGACATTCTGGGTTGTTGCCGTTCTGGTGCTGATTGCCTGGGCGCTGGTCGAAGTCTATCCGCCAACCTCGCGTGACCTCATCCAGGAATTTGCCCAACGCGCCGAAGGCAAGGACGCCGTCTTCACCAATATTTTGCAAAGGGCGGAATTGTATCAGCAAGCCGGCACGAACAGCGAGTTCGCCAACCTGGTTGCGGCCATCGGCACCAACGACATCACGGGATATTTTAAATTTATCAACGACGCCACCAACCAGTTGAACCCGACGACGTTTATTTTGAACCGCATTCAGCACGACGCGACCGGCAAAATCAAGCTGGGTCTGGATTTGCAGGGCGGCACGGCGTTCCTCGTGGGAATGAATACCAACGCTCTCGCTCTTGCGGAAACCAATTCCGTCAACCGTGAACAGGACACCGCCAACGCCCTCTCGCAGGCGGTCGAAGTCTTGCGCAAACGCGTTGACCAATTCGGCGTCGCCGAGCCGGTCATCCAGCCCGTGGGCGCCAACGAGATCCTCATTCAATTGCCCGGCCTCTCGCAGGCCGACAAGGAAGCCGCCGAGGCCGAGATTTCCAAGGCTGCTTATCTCGAATTCCGCATGGTGAAGGAAGACAGCGACGATATTCTCGCGAACCACGAACCGATTCCGCCGGGTTATGAGCTGATGAAATGCACCCAGAAAGGCGAAAACGGCCAGCCGGAGACTGTCCCTTACGTAGTCAGGAAAAGGCCGGAAAATGGCCTTGAAGGCAACATCGTCAAGAGCGCCATGGTGGGCCGCGACAGTTTAGGGCAGCCGACAATTGAATTCACCCTGACGGACGACGGCGCGAAACGGTTCGCCGATGTCACCACGGCAAATGTCGGCAGGGAATTGGCCATTGTTCTGGATGGAACACTTTATTCCGCGCCGCGTATCAACACCCCGATTATCAACGGAAGCGGCGAAATCAGCGGTGATTTCACCATCGAAGACGCGGAACAACTGGCAACCGTCCTGCAAAATCCGCTCCGCGCGCCACTTGAACTGGAATCGTCATCCGATGTGTCGCCGACGCTGGGATCGGATTCCATCCATAGCGGCATTCGCGCTTCCCTCTGGGCGGTCATTATGGTTTCACTTTTCATGCTGGTGTATTACCGGCTGGCCGGGCTGACGGCAAATATCGCGCTCATTACCAACATCATCATTTTGATGGGCGTGATGTGCGCCGCCGGCGTCACGTTCACCCTGCCCGGCATCGCGGGCGTGGTCCTGACCATCGGCATGGCGGTGGATGCCAACGTGCTGATCTACGAGCGGTTGCGCGAGGAAATCGCCAAGGGCAAATCGCTGCGCGGCGCCATTGCCGCCGGTTATGCGCGCGCCTTTGGAACAATCTTTGACTCGCACGTCACCACCCTGATTTCCTCCGTCATCCTCATTTTCATGGGAACGGGCGAAGTCAAAGGCTTCGGCGTCACGCTCACCATCGGCGTCGCCGCAAGTTTGTTCACTTCGCTGGTGGTGACGCGCCTGATCTTTGATTTTTTGCTCGACCGCAACCTCATCAAATCACTCGGCATGTTCCACTTGATCCGCAGCGCCAAGGTCAATTTCATGGCCGTGGCCAAACCGCTCTTCATTTTGACCTGGACCTTTGCGGTGCTGGCAGTGATTTATGGCGGAGTTTTCCGCGGAGCCAACCTTTTCGGCGTGGACTTCCGCGGCGGTGACAGCACCGAATTCAGCTTTGTCCAAAAAATCGGAATGGATGACATCCGCTCTGCGTTGACGCAGATCGGCGAGAAAGGCGCGCAAATCCAATATGAAAAGAATGTAACCGGCGGCGAGCAAAATTTACAGGTCACCTCTTCCGAAGGATCGGCGCGGAACGTCCAGCAAACTTTGGAGAGGGATTTTCCACAGGCGAAACTCAGCGTCGTCCAGCAGCAGCACGTCGGCGCCTCGGTGGGCCAGGACGTCAGGAACTCCGCTATTGAAGCATCGTTGATGGCGATGTTTGGCATTCTCGTCTATGTCGCCTTCCGGTATGAATTTTCGTTCGCCATCGGCGCGATTGTTGCCGTCATTCATGACGTGGTGTTGACGGTGGGCTGTTACTGCATCGCCAATGAAATCTCCGGCCGGCAATTCAACGCCACCGTCGTCGCTGCTGTGCTGACCATCATCGGCTTTTCCATCAACGACAAGGTCGTCATCTTTGACCGGATTCGCGAAGACCTGAAGCTGGGGATGCGCGGCACGTTCAAGGAAGTCATCAACGCGGCGCTCAATCAGACACTGAGCCGCACAATTATCACCAGCGGCACGGTGTTCATCGCCACGGCTTGTTTGTATCTCTTTGGCGGCGGCGTCATCAATGATTTTGCCTTCACCTTCCTCGTGGGTATCGTCACCGGCACTTATTCCTCGATTTACATCGCCAGCGCGTTCGTCTTGTGGTGGCACAAGGGCCAGCGCCCCAATATCGGCGCCTCCGCGGTCACCATCCAGAATGCCGCCACCGCCAAGGCCTGAAAAAAAGGTTTATGATCTGCATTTGATGATGGATGATTGCCGCCAGGCGAAGCGCCGGTAAATCGTAAATCATAAATCGTAAATCATAAATGACCTGGCCCTGGCTTTGTTTCATCGTTTTTGTCCTGTTCTTTCTTGTCTTGGACCTCGGCGTCTTTCACCGCCGCGCGCATGTCGTCCGCGCCTTCGAGGCCGCGGCGTGGAGCGCGTTCTGGGTGGTTTTGGCCATGCTCTTTGCCATCGCCCTGTTCTTTTGGCGCAGCCGGGCGGACGCGGCGCAATTCACCACCGGTTATCTTATTGAAGTATCGCTTTCGCTGGACAATATCCTCGTGATGGCGGTCATCTTCGCCTATTTCCGCGTGCCGCTCGAATGGCAGCATCGGTTGCTCTTTTGGGGCGTTCTCGGCGCCCTGGCCACGCGCGGCGCCATGATCGCCGCCGGTATCGCGCTTATCAACCGTTTCAACTGGATACTCTATATTCTTGGCGCGTTCCTGGTCTTCGCGGGAATCAAAATGCTCGTTTCAAAAAAGCAAATGCAGCCGGAGAAAAATCCGGTGTTGCGGATCGCCAGAAGAATTTTTCCAATTTCCCCAAACACCGACGGCCAAAAATTCCTTACCCGCCTCAATGGCCGATTGGCCCTGACACCGCTGGCCTTGGTGCTCTTGCTGATCGAGACCACCGATTTGATTTTCGCCGTGGATTCCGTGCCCGCGGTATTTTCCATCACACGCAAAGCGTTCATCGTCTTTACCTCGAATGTGTTCGCCATTCTCGGCCTGCGCTCGATGTATTTTCTGCTGGCGGGGGCGCTGGGTTATTTCCGCTGCTTGACCGTCGGCCTGTCGGTCGTGCTTGTTTTCTTCGGCGTAAAAATGCTGCTGGCGCCGCATGGCCCCACAACGCGGTGGTATCAAATCCAAATTTCCACGCTCACTTCTCTCATTGTCGTCGCCGCAATTCTGCTGATTTCCATCGCCCTGTCCATCGCCATCGCGCGAC
>JASHVW010000054.1 GCA_030044395.1 Verrucomicrobiia bacterium | reverse complement strand
TGGCGCGAGGAGTTTACCCGCTTCATCTGGGAGGATTCCGGCGCCGCCGGCATCTCCTCCCGGGGTGTCGCCGAGTCGGCCGCCGAGCCGCCCGGTCTGACCGGTGCCCGCTCGCTTTACGGCTGCACCAAACTTTCCGCGGAACTATTGATTGAAGAGTATCGCGCCGCGTATGGCTTAAAATCCACCGTCAACCGCTGCGGCGTCATCGCCGGCCCGTGGCAGTTCGGCAAGGTGGACCAGGGCGTGGCCTCGCTTTGGGTTCTGGCGCACCATTTTGGCCGCTCCTTGAGCTATATCGGCTACGGCGGCAAAGGCAAACAAGTCCGCGACTTCCTCCACGTCAACGACCTGTGCGATTTGATTTTGGAACAGATCGGGAACTTTGAATCGTGGGACGGGTGGTTGGGCAATGTGGCCGGCGGTTTGCCCAATTCCGCCTCGCTTTGCGAGCTCACAGCCATCTGCGAGGAAGTCACCGGGAAAAAAATCCCCATCCTATCCGTGCCTGAAAATCGCCCGTCGGATTTGCGCCTCTTCATCGGCGATTGCGCCAGGCTGTTCGCGCGAACCTCGTGGCGTCCCCGCCGCGGCGTCCGCCGCATCATCGAGGACATCCACGCCTGGGTTGTGGAGAATGAGGAGGCTTTGGAAAAATTGTGAATGCGGAAAACGGAAACTGCGCTCCCTTTTGCGCCGCCGTGGCCGGATATTGCGATATGACATTCGCAAACGACGCCGGGATTTTGGCGGCGGGCGTGTTGCCATAAATCGAGAAGAGTCCCCATATCATGCCGATCGCGGGTGAAATTGTTATCGAGACTTTCGACTACGATGGTGGCCGTCAGGTTGCTGTTTACGTGCCGCCTGACCCGCCAGAGGCGATTGTATTCGCCGGTGACGGCCAGATGATCTCGCAATGGGGCGGGACTCTTGAGGGTGCGGACTTGCCGGCTACGATGATCGTTGGTGCGCACCGTGCCGCCGACGAGACGCTCAGGTTGCACGAGTATTCCCCGAAGTTTGACCGCGAACGGTTTATGGCACACGCGAGGTTTTTCGTCAGGGACGTCGGCACGTGGGTGCGGTCTCGTTTCCGTGCAGCTCTGCCGGCTCAGCGCACGGCGGTGTTTGGTGTTTCGGCGGGCGGTGAGATGGCGCTCGCGATTGGGATACGCCATCCCGAGCTCTTTGGCGCCATTTTCTCAGCTTCGCCCGGTGGGGGTTACCGGCCGCCGGAGGTCATGCCGAGTTCGTTGCCGCGGACGTACCTCGTGGCCGGGACGCAAGAACCGTTTTTTCTGGAGAACGCCGCCCGATGGGCGGCGGCGCTGCGCGACGCCGGTGGAGATGTCGTGATGAGCGAAAGAGATGCGGTGCACGACGACGCGATGTGGCGGGAAGAGTTTCCGCTGATGGTCGCATGGGCATTTGGCAAGCGAGTTCAATCGAGAGGCCCGGGATGACCGGTCGTAATGGCCCGCGCAACACAAAACCCGAAGAGAGCCGCAGATCAGCCTTCGCGCTTCGCGTGGTTCCTGGCTTCCCTAAAGCTACGGCCCGGCAGGCCGCAAATGGCGGGTCTAAAATCCTTTGTGACCTTCCCATGAGCCTGAAGATGCGCTCGTTGATTCTGAACGAGTTACGCATTTTAGATTCAAGGGCCGTGAGCAGTTTCAAAATGAAACAGGGAGCTTTGCGTGAGGCCATTTTCCATCTGAATCGTTGCGGCTTGGACGAAGCGACATAAATTTTTGGGGATGATTCACAGATGGAAACGAAGAAAACGAAGGACCGGAAATTAACCACGGATAGACTTAGCGCGGCAGAGGGGCAACCAAAGAGAATGGCCGCCAAGATGCCCAGCGCGGCAAAGCCGCAACTAAGGGGTTTACCCACGGATGGACACAGGTTCACCTGGCGCGGCTACGCCGCAACCACAAGAAAAGCAGACAGGACGCTGCCGATGCGATAGAACGTTGGTGTGAAAATCAAAGTCACCACCAACACCAGCAACGTCCCGTCTTCTTTTATAACTCAACATCAAGCCGATGTCATCGGCGTTCTTTCGGGCTTTGACCGCCTGCGGCTTATGGCCACCCTGCGCCCGCTTTACCAACCCAGCCTGATGATGCGTTATCTGCTTCGGGCTGGCGTTTTGCTGAAGGATTTCGCCAGTTTCGCCAGCGGCTGGACCGAACGGGTTCGCGGCGCGGCGCGGCAACTGGCCGAACAATCGGGCCGACCGCTGTGTTATCTGCACGGCAGCAGCCAACGCAAGGAACTCCCTGGCCCGTGAGCAAGCCCGAGCCGACGGCCTCACTGCAGATCTTATCGGCATCTGGAGCGTGATTGAACCATGCTTGACGTCCTTTGTGCGCAAGGATCGGAACAAAAGAAATTGGTCCTGCGTCTGGAACCGGGCAAATATTTGCACTGCTATTTTTATTTCCTCCACGAGCAACTGGGCTTGCTGCATTTGCGTCTGCAAACGTGGTTTCCTTTCGCCATTCATCTGGGCCTTAATGGCCGTCACTGGCTGGCTCGCCAGTTGGATCAGGCGGGCCTGGGCTATGTCCAGCGCGAAAATTGTTTTACCTGCTCCAAGACCTGACCCAAGCCCAAGCCTTGGCCCGCGCCCAACTGCAAAGCTGCTGGCCACCCTGCTCCAGCCTTTGCTCGAACAATGCCATCCCCATGCTCCCGCCTTGTGCCAACCACTGGCACTTTCCTATTACTGGAGTGTCAGTGAAAGCGAATACGCCACCGACGTGATGTTTAAAAGTTCGGCGGCGCTGGCCCGCCTTTATCCTGCGTTGATCCATCAAGGCATCCAACATTTTGGCAGCACGGATGTGTTGCGCTTTCTGGGCCACAAAGTCCAGGCCAATGGTCGGGTGCATGGCAACGATCAAGGCGAAATTTTGAGCAGCCTCAAGCATCGTCCCGAGGGGTTGCGTCTCAAACATGAGGCCAACGGCAACTCGGTTAAGCTCTATGACAAACAAGGCAGCGTGTTGCGCGTGGAGACCACGCTCCGCCGCCCGCACCAGTTTCGGGTCTATCGGGCCAGCGAACGCGATCCCGAACAAAAAAAGCGCTGGCAGGTCTTGCGCAAGAGTGTGGGTGACCTGCATCGGCGGGCGGAAATTTGCGAAGCAGTCAATGGGCGTTATTTGGAAGCATTGGCCAGCGTGCGTGCCGGACAGAGCGCCGGGAAAGTGGCGCAGGTGGTCTGTCGTCCCCTGATCAAGGAGGGGCGGCGGTATCGGGGCCTGAATCCTTGGGCCGAGCCGGACGCGACGCTGTTGGCGCTCATCAACCGGGGCCAGTGGACTGTCAGCTGCTTTCGCAATCGGGACCTGCGGGCGGCGCTTTTCCCGGGCCGGGCCGACGCGGCACAAGTGCGCCGCCAAAGCGGGCAAGTAACACGGGCATTGGCGCGATTGCGGGCGCACGGGATCGTCAAAAAAGTGGGCGGCACCTACCGTTATCAGCTTACCACCCAAGGCCGACAAATCATTACCGCCCTGTTGGCCGCGCGCCAAGCCAATGTGGATAAACTCATCGCTTTGGCCGCTTGATTCTTTGACGAAAATGATTGAACTTGCGTCCTTGTAGTACGAAAGACGTGAAACAAAATATTAACCACGGGTGGGCACGGGTTCACACGGATTGGATAATCCGGCTCGTTCAAGGAGCGAGCTACTATGATACAAACGGTAAAAATTGAATAAAGTGAACAGGCGGCAATTTCTACTGACAACTCTCACGGCAACTGCCGCTGCAACGGTTTGGGAGCCATTAGTTTCTTTGGGCCAAGCTGCGCAAACCCCTCGCCGCTTGAATCTGGGCGGCCAATGGCGGGTTTCGCAGGCTGGAAAAAATAAATGGATTTCGGCCACAGTGCCCGGTTGCACCCATACCGATTTGCTGGCCGCTGGAGGGATTCCAGACCCGTTTTATCGGGACAATGAGAAAATCGTCCAATGGGTAACCGAAGCGGATTGGATTTACCAGCGTACGTTTGATGTGCCAGACGAAGTTTTGAAGAACGACCGCGTGCTTTTACGCTGCGAGGGCCTCGACACGGTGGCGTCCATCAAAATAAATGGGACAGAGATAGGCCGCGCAGACAATATGTTTCGCCTGTGGGAGTACGATGTAAAAAATGCATTGCATCCCGGTCAAAACGTCATCGAGGTCTTGTTTGAATCGCCGTTGACCTACATTAAAAAACACGAAGACAATGCGCCGAATCACTGGGTGAAAGGGCGCGCCTGGGTGCGCAAGGAGCCTTGCAGTTTTAATTGGGATTGGGGTCCGGACTTAGCCAGTTGTGGCATCTGGAAAACCATAAGCCTGGAAACGTTCAGCCATGGCCGGATCACCGATGTCCTTATAGAGCAGCGCCTGGATAATGAGGGGCTGGCAAGATTGGATGTTGGAGTTGACGTGGAAATAGCGGGGCCGACGCCGCAAAAGCTTGTGGCTTCGATCACGGTTCTTCATGAAAGCCAAACCGTTGCCCAAACAACGACAGCTGTTTCGAACGGCTACGGCAGCGGTCAGCTGGAAATCAAACATCCAAAACTCTGGTGGCCTCGGAACATGGGCAAACAGTTTCTTTACGAGGTTCATGTGGAGCTGATGGATGAATTTGGCAATGTGTTCGACAGCACCTCCCGGCGTGTTGGACTGCGCGAACTCAAAATTGTTTTGCCTCAAAATAACAGCCCGTTGCACTTTGAAGTCAATGGGATTCCCTTCTTTTCCAAAGGCGCAAATTGGATTCCCTGTGACTCTTTTACAAGCCGTATCACTCCGAAAATTTTGCGGCGCTATGTCGCCGACGCGGCGGCCGTAAATCTGAATACACTCCGTTTTTGGGGCGGCGGTTATTACGAGGACGATGCCTTGTTTGACGCCTGCGACGAAATGGGCATTTGTGTCTGGCTGGATTGTAAATTTGCCTGTGCTGCGTACCCGGCTTTTGATGACCAGTTCATGGACAATGTGCGGGAGGAAATTCGCGATAACGTCCGGCGGCTGCGCCATCACCCCTGTATCGCGGTCTGGTGTGGAAACAATGAGATCAGCCTGTTAAATGAAGCATCGGAATGGCGGGACAACACCATGAGCACCGCCGATTATGACCAGTTGTTCAAGGACTTGATTGGCCACGAGATTCAGAATCTGGCTCCGCAGGCCAACTATGTCTCCGGCAGCCCTGACTGCGGGGATACGCATTATTGGGATGTCTGGCATGGCGATAAAACTTTCGATGCCTATCGTACGCTCACCGGGTTCATGAGTGAGTTCGGCTATCAATCGTTTCCGGAATTAAAAACGATTCGCTCTTTCACAAATGAAGAGGACCGGGTGTCCGTGGTGACGCCCGTGATGAAATGGCACCAGCGCTCGGGGCTTGGCAATGTTGAGGGCAACCAGGAAATGCTCAATATGATTCATCACTATTTCAACGTGCCGAAGGACTTTGAAACGACATTATGGTTGAGCCAAATTTTGCAGGGATACGGTATCAAAATCGGTGCGGAATATTGGCGGCAGACCATGCCCAAATCCATGGGCTGTGTTTTCTGGCAATATAACGACATCTGGCCGGGCATGAGCTGGTCATCGGTGGATTATTTTGGAAGATGGAAAGCTTTGCACTATCTCGCGCAGAGATTTTATTCGCCGATTCTCGTCTCAGGTTTGGAAAATTCGAAGGACGGAACCATCAACCTTTTTGTCACCAACGACCTCCTGGAACCGGCGCATGGGAAATTGACGTGGAAAGCGACAGATTTAACGGGAAAAGTGCTGGTGCAGGATTCCTTGCATGCAGAACTTCCGTCCCGCAAAAGCGTCAATGTAAAAAAGTTGGACCTTCAAGACCAGATTGGCCAATTAGGAACCAGTGGTTTTTTGACATGGTTGGAATTGGAAGTTCACGGGCAAATCGTTTCCGACAATCTGGTCTTGTTTGCGTTGCCCAAGGAATACAAGTTGCCGGACCCTAAATTGGGCACGAGCGTGGAGGATGGGCCGGATGGGTTCCTGGTGACAGTGACGTCTCAAAATCCGGCATTATGGGTTTGGCTGGGCCTGGAAAACGCTGACGCCAAATATAGCGATAATTTCTTCCATCTCATGCCGGGCACTACGCGGACAATACTGGTTAAGCCCTGGACACAACTCCGGAAAGGGGAGTTTATTCGACAACTTCAAGTCCGGAGCTTGTTCGATACTTATTTGCCCGCATGATTGGTTTTATATGATTGGATTTTTTACTCCGGCAAAACCTGTAGCGATTGCGATCGGATTCCTGTTGTTTTTCTCTGCCGGACTGGTTCCGGCTGAGACGACCGGATGGTCTTTGGAATCGCCGGATAAAAAATGTTAAATTACCGTTTCTCTTGATTCCGGCCGGCTCAGCTATTAAACATCGCTCGATGGCAAGGATGTTAACCACGGATGG
>JASHVW010000053.1 GCA_030044395.1 Verrucomicrobiia bacterium | reverse complement strand
AACCATGTCCATCCCAACAAATGATGCACCAAAACGGTTGGAACAAAGATAAGATCATATTGTGCTCCACGTCGAAGATAATTTTTGACCGCGCGATACGTATTCCACGCATGAATCGGCACGCGCGAATAACGCTGCGATGCCCCCGCATTATCACCCATGCGATGCCAGATGGAAGCGGGAAGCACCGGTTGCGCATGCAATTGTTCGATGATGAACGGCTCCGCTGAACCATCGGCCAGAATGGTCACCTCATCACCCAGGGCGCGCAATTCGCGATCAAAAGTGGCGAAGTTTTCGAACCAATGTCCCTTGCGATTGCGCAAGGCGTCTTCAACAATAAGCCAGCGCATGTCAAATCGTCCCGAAACGGACCAAGTTGAAGAGACGGATACCAAAAACCTTTCGTGCCATCATGGAAGGGGAGAACCCCGTGTACTTTTTCAGCCATCTAGTCGCTTCTTCCAAGGCAAGCACGGCGACGGGCCGCGACCTCCTTGCGAGCGCCATGCGATAGTTGCTCTCAAACACGCGGGCAATGTTGGCGCACTGTTCAGAATCGGGTTCACGCCCCTTACCTTCGAGGATTGCTAGATTATGACCGATAATCGAAATGACCGCGCGCGCCCACCTCTCGGCGTCCTTGATTTCGTTTCGGCTGTCGGTTGTTCCTGTGCGATAAAGGGCGCCAGCTTGCGTTGTCCACGCGATCTTTGCATCCAAAATAACAGGAAACCAAAAAGCCGTGTCTTCGGATGGAAAGCCATCAAATTCTTCTTGCCAACGTAAATCTGGCGTCAGCCGTGAACGCCGGACCATGGCCGCATGCAGCGCCCATGGCGCGAAGGCGATAGCATTCTGTTCCAAAACTCTTGGTCGCTGCCCGAAACCTGTCGGTTGCCGCCGGGCCCGTGCATTCCGACTATCCGAAAATTCCTCCCAACAGCCGACCAACAGGTCCGTACCAGGATTTTGGTCAGCCAGCGAAATCCGCTCTCTTAAAAAATCCGGATTAATCAGATCGTCGGCGTCCAAAAATAGAATCCACTCGCCGGTGGCCAAGCCAAGTCCAAAATTGCGCGCGGACCCGGGACCGATTTTGGGCGACGTGATAAGCTTAATACGCCGGTCCTCGAATTGCCGGACAACATCCGGACCGTTGTCCGTGGAACCGTTCTCCACCACAATCATCTCCCAATCCGTCATGGTCTGCGCCAATACCGACCGAACCGTATCGGCAACATAAAGCGCCTTATTGTGCAAGGCAGTGACGACGCTGACTCGAGGCAATGCTAGCTCCTTTCGCTCATGGCCTTGTGCAACACTTCAAGAAATTGCGCCTGAATTTTTCCGGGATTAAGGTCGGTTTAAGCGCCGCGCCGGGTCTCTGGTTGGATTGCTGAATTAGTTTTATCTTTCCACCGAAAAACGGATGACTTCGACCGATTTATCAGTCGAACTGATGTCCGCAACGATATTTTCATATGGTGCCAGAGTTTGCGCCAGGAGGTTTAAAATCGTCTCTGCAACGAGAGCTTCACGGTTGTAATTGGGAAGGATAACGCCGATTCTCGACATTATTTTTTTCCGGCGGCAGGACAACCGGCTCCGCTATTCTGCCTAAAATCTTCTTTAATTCATTGGGCGAAGTCATCAACGCATGGTGATCTTTTTTTACGCGCTGCCATTCCAACCATGTGCGAATCCAGACCAGCAACCACCATGATTCTCCCGCCAATAATTTTCTTAAGGCTATCAGCCAAGAAAAAACGTGCCGTTCGTGCCAAGGAGTCGTGCGGGAAATGCTCGCCCACTGGAAAAGCAATTGGGCGCGAAAAAGCAATCGAACCGAGCGGCCCGACCGGCTGTCATCCCAACTGCCATTCTCACGATGGAAAACGACGCTGGCTGGCTCGAAAATCGTTCGCCATCCCTTCCGCCATGCTCGAAAACAAAGATCGAGGTCCTCGCCATAGGCTGGATAAAAAAGATTATTGAACCCGCCAAGTGCCAAAAATTTTTTCCGATCCACGGCCATAAATCCGCCGGAAGCAAATAAAGTATGCGACAACAACTGGTCCGCGCGGTTCCAATCCCAATAATACCGTCCATGGTGACACCTAAGAACAGAGGGACCGCAAGTGAACATCGTATCGTTCCAATCCCGCGCGGTCGCGGACACCGCAAAGACATCATCGAAGGCAAAGTGCTGCATAAGCGGCGCAATAAAATTCGGATGCAGTTTCAAATCGTTGTTCAGGAAAATCAGGATGTCCTCCTTTCTTCTATTCGCAAACCAGTTATAGGAAAAGAGAAAATCGTTCTTTGGCGCGGTGACTGTTTCAATGCCCGGAAATTCCCGCCTGCTCCATTCCCCAAAGTTGTCTGTGCTCTGATTATCAAGAATGACGATGGAACTACTGGCATTAAAATTGGACGTCGCCACGAGAACCGTCGGCAGCAAATGCTCTAAATACTTTCGGCCATTGTAATTAAGGATTGCAACGCAGACAGTTTTCATTCGGAACGCACCTTTGCCGAATTCATCGAGTGTGTTGCATCTTGGTGTCTTTGAATAAACGCGTCAGGATCGCCGTAGAATAAGTCGATGTCACTTTTAATTTTACCAATCGGCCAATTCCACCATTGGATAGAAAGTAAAGATTCGATCTGCTCCGGCCGCAAACGATATCTAATTAGACGCGCAGGCACGCCGCCAACAACCGCGTAAGCTGGCACACTTTTACTGATTAATGCTCCAGCGGCAATAACAGCCCCGTTACCAATATGAACGCCCGATAAAACGATGGCATTGGCCCCAATCCAAACATCATTTTCAATTGTTATATGCCCTTTGGAAGTGGCGTCGGAATAAGTCTCTTGTTTCAAACAAACGGCTCGGAATGGAAATGTCGAAACTTGGTTTAGGCGATGTTCACCAAAAACGAACTTAACTCCATCCGCAATGCTACAGAATTTCCCGATTTTAACGCGGTCTTTTGGATGATAAGCAAAGAAAGACTCTCGCCTTAATCCATAAGTGTATTCACCCACTTCAACTTGAGGGTGGGAAAAGCTCGCAAGGGAACGTCCATCAGAACTACGTAGGTAAAGAATGCGATTCAATGCGCATGTACGGCTTTGCTGCTCATCCGTTAAAATCCAAAGAAGGATTTTCATGCCCAGACGACGAAGAAGATTCAATTTATTCAAGCTTTTTCGAATTCATGGTCAATCTTTCAATTTCCCCGACAAAAATTCCTTGAAGCCGGTCAGGATTGAATAGTCCCTGATGTAATTGGCGCGCCTGCTTCGACAATTTTTTCCGCAATGCGGGATCGCGGTCAATCGCGTGGCAGGTGGAAATAATTTCATCCGCGTCTGGCTGATCCACCACTTTTGCCCCGCCGTGTTTGCGGACGAGCTTTACCGGAGCACAATATTCAGGGCCCCAAAGAATCACCGGTTTGCCAAATGCGACATAATCCAAAAACTTGGTGGTAAAGCTGGTTTCCATGAAAAGACGGTATTCCGGCTCAAAACTCATCACCACCAGAAGCGCGTCCGCTCCAGCCAGAACTTTTTCCGCCTCCCGAGGTGGCTTGAAGCCAAGATAAATTCCTTTCGATTTGGCGCGTGCCAAAACCCTCGATGGCCAATCCGCATTAGGCCCAACCACAATAATTTCCAAATCATTTGTAGCCTCGATTGTTTCGATGAGAGAGCAGATCATGCGGCCATAAAAGTTTTCCACTGAACCAGCATAAACAAGGCGAAACTTTCCATT
>JASHVW010000052.1 GCA_030044395.1 Verrucomicrobiia bacterium | reverse complement strand
ATCAGAAACTTTTAGCGGTCAAAGGCAAAGTTGTCACTATTCTCTCGCCTGCCAAATTGAGCGCATTGCTTCGCCGGAATTTGGGAGAATAAAGACTCGAGCCGAAAACTTGGGAGGCTGTTTCTCATTCCTCATTGGTGGCCGCTTGGAATTGTTCTGTGGCTCATCGGCGGGCGGATGACGAGGTCCGCCAACGTTATGTCATCAGTAACATCTTAACAGCTCCGAAAAAGCCGAAGAGAGACAGACCTACGTAACAAATAAGCGCGATGGTGAAAACTGCCGGACCTTCATCTCGTTCAAGGTATCGCCCATTCCTTCCGAGTAATCGTCCGGTCATGTAACCTCGAATGGACAGAACCGCAAAAAACACGCCAAACCCAAATAGAACGACTGCTCCGAATAGATGGTCAGTTCCGCTGCTGTTCATGACTATGAAATCTGATTTTTATTATTAACCGCCAGTGCGCTCTACCCTGAAATCTGCTCCCAGCCATGTCCCGCGTCAAGCCGCGCCTTGCCGCCCTTTCGCGCCAACCATGCCCCTTTCCCCGGCGCGATCAAATCGCCAGTTGGCTGGGGAATCGCGCCGCATAGGCGAGCCGGCAGTAATTACTGGCTGCAAGGAGCACACGCGACCAGCGCCCGCTGCCACTTGAATTTTTCCTTGAGCAATTAAGTCTTCTGAAAATGCGCCAGAAAAGGGCTTGCAGCCCTGTGAGGCATGAATAAAATCAAGACAAAAGGACCACGGTGTTCGTGGGCTGAAAACCAAATGGAAAATTCCGATGAAAGTCGTCGCCACCTTCTTCACAGTCCTTTGTGGCCTGCTCGTCGCTGCTTTGGCGCGGGGCCAGACTTGGACGCTGACCAGCGCGAATACCAATCTTAATTGGACCAGCATGGCTTCGTCCGCGGATGGCAGTAAATTGGCCGCCACCGCGTCCGGGATATACCTTTCAACGAATTCAGGGGCGGAGTGGACCACGAGCAGCGCGCCGGCCGAAGCCTGGAGTTCGATTGCCTCTTCAGCCGACGGCACGCATTTAATCGCAGCGGATGGTTCGGTGTACCTTTCAACCAATTCGGGAAGCACATGGACCCCGTTGAAAACGCCTCCCGGAAATCTTGTCGCTTCCTCGGCGGATGGAAGCAAATTGATGGCGGTGCAGGCAACGGGGTTAATCTCCATCTCAACCAATTCCGGCGCGACCTGGTTTGTGGGCACAAATATGAGCCGCGTATGGTCGGACATTGCCTGTTCAGCGGATGGAAGTAAAATGGCCGCCATTGTCAACGGCGATGGCTCTCCGGTATTTGTATCCACAAATTACGGTGTCATGTGGTATCCGGCGCCCTTTATCATCGGCCAGCCTCACGCGGTGATTGCCTGGACGGCAGACGCAAGCGAATTGGTCGTTGTGACCAGCGGTATGCTTTATGTCTCAACCAACTGGGGGGTGGCATGGTGTTCCACCAATAACAACGCCCCCTTTGGAACAGCGATCGCTTGTTCAGCAAGCGGTTCGACCCTGGCAACTGTCGCATATAATGATCTTTTCGATACCTCCACAAATTTTGGAGCTACGTGGATGACCAATGACGTGCCTGCGGAAGATTGGACAGCTTTTGCCTCTTCAGCTGACGGAAATGAATTACTGGCGGCCTCGGCGCCAATTGGCGGCACAGGCCCTCGCGGCGGAATCTGGATATTGCAAACACCTCCCTCACCGAAATTGAATGACTCTTTATCAAGTGGCAGCCTGAATTTCTCGTGGCTTGTGCCTTCGACGAACATGGTTTTGGAACAAAGTCCCGATCTCATCAATTGGACGCCGCTGACCAACACCGCGTTGTTAAATGACGCAAACCTGCAGGAGCAACTGGCGATCCCGCCAACCAATGGCAGCGGCTTCTTTCGCCTGACATCACAATAATGCCCCAGACTGAAAATTCTGCATTCAACGAAAAGCGCCAACACCATTGAGAAAATGATCGCAAAGGCGCTGTTTTTCACCTGCATCCTCTTTGCGTGTTGCTGCATAAATGCACAGACGAGGGTCTGGCAACCGTCACCTGGACACGTCCAAATACCGATTTGGCCGGGGACCGCTCCTGATGCGCACATCCAGCCTGTCGCCGCAGCCGAGTATGTCACGAATATGCCAACGGGCACCGGCAAGACATGGGTTTGTGTCTGCAACGTATCGCAACCAACAATGACGGTCTATTCACCAAGCGGAACGAATACGGGTGTCGCGATGGTTGTGTTTCCCGGCGGAGGTTACATGGCTCTAGCCATAGACCTCGAAGGGTCGCAGATCTGCAATTGGCTGACAGCCCGAGGCATCACGGGTGTGCTCTTAAAGTACCGCGTGCCTGTCAGGAAAATAGGTCCGTATGGGGAGTCGCCGCTGGCATTGGAAGACGCCCAGCGGACGCTGGGATTGCTGCGATCCCAGGCCGCCGAGTGGCATATCAACCCGCATAAGATTGGCGTCATCGGCTTTTCGGCGGGAGGAGGGATGGTGGCCGAACTTAGCACGCATTTTGACAAGCGGCTGTATCCGGCGGTGGATGCCGCCGATCGGGTAAGCTGCCGGCCGGATTTTGCGATAGCTTGTTATCCGGGACATCTGTGGGACGGCGAGGGAGATTTGAATTTGAATCCGGATATTGCCACCAATATCACGCACCGGACACCGCCCACGTTTTTGTTGCAGGCGGAGGACGACCACGTGGATGGCGTCAAACAGTCGTTGGTTTATTACACCGGGCTGATGAACGTTGGGGTCCCTGTGGAGTTGCACCTGTATGCGCAGGGCGGGCATGCGTTTGGGATACGACGCACCAATCTTCCAATTACCGGATGGCCTCAACTGGTGGAAACATGGCTTGCAACAATTGGCATGACCACAAGTAAATGAAGATGATACAGGATGACAGTTTCATTTACTTTCCTCCAAAGTGTCCTCTACAATCCCCCCTGCAATTATCCATGACCGCGATGATTACACCTGGGACTGAATGAAACTCAAAATACTGCCTGTAATTTATCTGCTTGCCGCAGCCGCCGCCGGAAAGGCCACCGGTGCGCCAGAAAACGTCGAAAATACGTCCGATGGCTTGGTGATTCATCTCAATGCCGTTGAGGTGGAGCTGGCCCCTGCCAACGCAAATACGTTTCGCTTGAGCATTTCCCTCGATGGCCCGCCACAAGCTGCACCCTCCATCTTTCTGGCCAATACCAATTCTGGCAACACGGCGCCGTGGCAGGAAGTCAGGGAGCACGGCATGTGGGGCATTCGGACCGCAGCCGGCGAATTGCTGATGAATCCAAAGAATGGCGAATGGGCGCTGAAAGATGCAACGGGCAAAATCTTGATTCCGCGCCAAAAAATCGTCGGTTTTCAAACCACAAATGGAGATTCGTCGGTCCAAACAACCTTCGGCTGGTCAAAAAGACCAATCTGTGTTTACGGCGGCGGCAACGGCACCAACTCGCTGCAACAATCACATGCAACCACCGGACTCGGCAATGGACGGGCGACGATTCCCTATTACTGGTCTGAGACCGGTTATTCCGTTCTCGCGGTAACGGCGGACGATAATCGTCCCGCGCGTTGGTCGCCCTCGGGCGACGGAAAATCCCTGACCTGGATTTTCCCCGGGCACACCGCAGACCTTTATCTCACACCGGCGGCAACATTAAAGGATGCAGCCGGAGATTACGCCAGGCTGACCGGCTACGCCCCGGTTCCGCCACTTTGGGCATTTGGCTATCTTCAAAGCCGTTGGGGCTGGGTTAATCGCGCCTATATAGAAAATACGCTGAAAAAATTTGAAGATTTGAAAATTCCCGTGGATGCCTTCATCTATGATTTTGAATGGTACACGAAGGAGCCGGACTATGCGCTGCCAGCCAAGGGATTGCCCGACTTCGAGGATTTTGGCTGGAATACCAATCTCTTTCCGAATCCGGCCGAACAAATCAAATCGTATCAGGAACAAGGCGTCCATTTTGTCGGCATTCGCAAGCCGCGCATGGGCAATTCCCGCGTACTGGCAATGGTGCGGGCCAAGGGGTGGAATGCCTTTCCGGCGGATGACCCGGACCGCGTGACAGCGCGGGAGGTGAGGTTTGACGACCCGGGATTTCGGGAATGGTACATCGAGCAGTCGGCTCCTCTGCTTGAAGACGGAGTGGATGGTTGGTGGAACGATGAAGGCGAAAGCCGTTTCACGCTTTACTTTTATTGGAACACGGCGGAGAGGGAAGCATTTGACCGATATGAACCAGGAAAGCGATTCTGGACGCTGAACCGCGCGTTTTCGCCGGGGCTGCAACGGCTGGGCACCGCCGCCTGGACGGGCGATATTAAGAGTTCGTGGGGCGCTTTGGCCGCCACGCCGACGAGTTTGTTGAATTGGAGCCTTGCCGGCATGCCTTACGGCGCCTGTGACATCGGCGGGTTTACGAGCACTCCTACGCCGGAATTATTGTCACGCTGGATGGAGGCCGGCGTTTTCTTTCCGGTCATGCGTACCCATTCCGTCATTGACGCCACACCGCACTTTCCGTGGCTCTTTGGCGACGACGCGTTGAACGCGATTCGGAAGGCTATTGACCTCCGGTATCGTCTCATTCCCTATTATTACAGCCTCGCACATCAGACGTTTGAAACAGGCCTTCCGCTCATGCGGCCCCTCGTGATGGAATTTCCCCACGACGCACAGGTTGCCAACATGTCCGACGAATGGATGATGGGTTCCTCATTGTTGGCCGCGCCAATTTTGACGCCCATTGGGAAGCGCACGGTATATTTCCCCGTAGACACCTGGTATCCTTTTGAATCCAACGTCCCGATTAAAGGGAAACGGACCATCCAGGTGACGGTTGGACTGGACGGGATTCCGCTTTATGTGCGCGCCGGGACGATTCTTCCGCTGGCTCCGCCGATACTGCATACCAGCCAGCTTCCGGGCGGCACGTTGGATTTGCAAATCTATCCTGGCCGCGACGCGACGTTCACTTTGACAGAAGACGACGGAGAAACCACCAATTATTTAAGCGGACAAACCCGCCGGACAACTTTCCAATGGAACGACGCCACGGGCCAATTGACCTGGATCATCAGTGGAGATTACGACGGAACGAATGTCTTCAAAAGCTTTCATGTGACTGTCTTTAATCCGCATGGAAAGCTTGAGGGAAGTGGGATGCTCAATTCGAATGGCTCGATGATGATGGCGGCGGGAGTCCGTTAATCGTGCTCGCTGTCAATGGCACCGGCGCAGTCTCGCCTTACGTTTCCCCATGACTCCCCCATCCCTCTTCGGAATACCACTTCGCATGCAAGTGACCGCGCTTACTTGCACGCTTGGGAGGCGCCCTATATTCGGACGGCTCTCCCTCACCCCTGCCCTCTCCCGCTGGGAGAGGGAGAATCATATCCAGTTGGCTTGAAACGGCGGATGCCTGGACCTGGTTCAGGGGTTCAACGCGCGAAATGCCTTTCGGGAAAATCTCGCGCCGAATCAAATCGCCGGGCTGGGGCTAGAAGCCTGTTTCAATTGCACGACGACGCTGCGTTGGGTCAAACGCGGCGCGTCAGGCGAATATTGCCACCAGATTCGGAAGTCGTAGCGTTTTCCGGTGTCCGCCTTAAAGTTCAACGTGAACGTTTGATAGAGCGAATTGGTAAATTCATTCCGGCCCAGACTCCGTGAGGCAATTACCTTGCCGGTGGCGCTTTCTACAACGGAAAGCACTGCCAATTCCGATTTGTCCCGGTTAAAATTATCCACCTTTAATTCAAAGTTTGCGGCATATTCACCGCTTCCCAGTTCGTCCGTTCCCGGCCCCTTGGTCAGATAGCCCGAAGCGCGATCCCGAATTGGATCCGCTTCCCATGTGTCCAGGCCATCCAGCCGCCCGATGTCGTGAGCGACATTGGCCGCCACCCAATTATGCGCCCCGTCAATAGTCATGTCGCTTAGAGTCAACGTGGGTCCGCCGGGCGTCTGATTCCAGTGAACGAGAAACTCCAGGGCGCCGTCCGTGTTTGTGAAGGCCAGAGAGAAATCCTGTGGCTGGTTCGCTCGGGTAAAGACATTCCACGGCACGTTCGCCCGGATCAATGGAGTTCCATTTTGCGCGACGATTAGCGAGACGAGATTGGAAGCGGAAGTGTTTAACGTATTTACGGCCAGCCGAAAATGGACAGTATGCCCGCCCGCCGGCAACGACGTGAGATACGGCCCGTATTGCATCATCCCGGCGGGCGTGG
>JASHVW010000051.1 GCA_030044395.1 Verrucomicrobiia bacterium | reverse complement strand
CTTCCAGCGGACGGTTACTGGTCATAATAGTAGAGCGATTTTCGTAGCGGCGCATGATGACTTCCAGCAGATATTCGCCGGAGCGTTCGGGCAGTTGTTTCAACCCCATATCGTCAATGATGACCAGATCAGGCTGCCGAAGCTTCAAGCCCAAGTAAAGAAGCCTCGTTGAGCGCAACTCCCAACCCTTGAATTTGCTTTCGCGATAATGTCATAATGCTTCCGTTGGCTTATCACCGGCAAATTTCTCAACGTCCGTAGCAATCCGTTCCAAACCGCCTGCCTCAAGCAACAACACTCCCGATAAAGACCAATCAAAAGGATATGGCCCGGAGCGAAGCCGAACCGATAAACTTGTGTGTCCAGTGGAATCGCAAGTGGCTGAAAATCTCAGTTCACCCTCCAAAGATGACCACTCCTTCTGGCCTTGCCAGCCTCGCCAGCTTGTTGCTAAATCTTTGAAAAACTTATCCGGCCCCGTTCTTGGCTCGTAAGCATAAACCTGGCAAGTTCCATGAAAACCGGAGCCACTCAAGCGGACACGATAATAGTTACCGACACGCTCGGAAAATTCCAAAGTCGTTCCATCGTTCGCTGACTTGATGATGGTTGAATGTTCCATACGCTCGTTTCGTTTATTTAACATACTTAACGACAATCAACGTGAACTGTTGGTGTCTATGATGGCCATAAGGCTCGTCAATTGATTGGTCTGTGTCCGGGTCTGCCTCCGGGGTTTCCGCCACCAAAATAACGGCGTCTCCGCCATTTTTATGCGCCACTTTGGCGATGGCCTCTTCCCTGTCTTCACTATCACCGGAACCTGAAAAGACCCTGGAAAACCGACCCAACGGGAGCCGGTGATGATGGCTTTGCTCGATGACGCCAAGAATCAGGTATTGGCGGTCAGGTTGCCCATTTCTCCAGAAATCAATCCCGTCAACGGAATCCACTTCGCCAACATTTTCTTCAGGGGTCGGGGAACCATCATACTTCTCAAATTTGGCAGTTGAACAACCGCCAATCAAGAATGCTCCAGTGAATAACATCCAGAGCATAAGTGCGATATTTTTTTTCATTCGATGATTATCACGTATCAAATCCAAACCGATGTCAAGTCCTGCTTCCAATCTGGACTTTTAGATTTCGTGGCTGAAGCCAAAATTTCAATTGGCGGTGGGCGTCGGCCGGCAGGCGTGGTGACAGGCGGCATAATCATAAAACCACGGTTTCCATCCGGCTCGGTTACGTCGTGGGGAAAATGGGTCAAAACACCTTTAAACCGTCCTCTGCTCAAGCTACGGACGGCAGGCCAGAACCATGCTTCGCCAATGCTACGCATGGCAGGCCAGTCTTCGCTGAAGCTACGACCCTGCAGGCCAGAACAAGCGAAAAGGATGGGATTAGGGGGTGTTAATGCGCCAATGATGGTTATAGAATGATTTATTGAGCATCAATTAGCCTTCCCCACTACAAGCATTTCAATGGGCATGTTTGTTGGTACAAGTTCCAGCCCGAGTTGGCGCTTCAACGCCTGTTTTAATCCCTCGGGATTTGGATAATCAGGGCCATCTTCATTCCATTGAATTTGAAAATCGAAATTGCCGGTTAGTTTCGTTTGATTGATGACCGGAATCTTCAAAGTGTATTCGAGCATCATGGCCAATTCGTCCATCGTTTCACCTTTCATAGATAATGTTCCGTTTCCAGCATGGCCGTCACCCAGGCGCGTGCGGCTTGGTTTCAGCCCGGTGGGACTGGAATATTCCACGTCAAGAACCAGGACATTGGTTTCAATGGTTTTAACCTCACCCGTCAGGTCGAACTTCTTTCTGATTTCATTCTGCATGGCGTCTCTTGCACCGCGTGGCAGATTCGAAAAATAATCGTATTGGTTGGTGGGCAGTTCGTTGTCGAGAATGGTTCTGGCCGGGCTGAATTCGCTATACCCTTTCCCGTCGGCCTGGTAATAGGCAAAGCGCGCGATATCTTCGATGGAATCATTGATGCCATAACCGCGTCCGTCTGCCGTCTGCGAACGACCGCCGGTTCCGTTTTTGGGGCTTCTCTTGGCGGATTTGGTCGGAAGAATCACCGTTCGGTATGGCGGCTTGTACAAAAACTCAGAACTGATATTTCCAAGCTGCCATTCATCATTCAGATGTTCATGAATTTTTTCCACGGTCACAGTCGTGGTTGCACCGGCCACGAATAAAATCCCAATGCCAACTGCAATCGCTGTTTTCATTTTCGTCCATGCCATAAGTTTCAATGCTCCTTTGATGAGGGTTAGGGTTGATGCTGAAGCCGCCGCGCCCTTGGCCAGTGCCATGGCGGTTACGGATTTTGCCAGTCCCACAGGCGCAACTTGCACTGCATTCCTGGAAATCGTTTCGGCGATGGCCGACGTTGTGGAATCCACGCCGCGTTTGGAAAAATAGTTCCGCAGCCTCTCCAGAGCACGGCTCACACGCTTGCGTGCCGTCACTTCGCTTAGTCCCAGCATCGCGGCGAGTTCTTGCGGGGGTCTGTTTTCAAAGAACCGCAGGACAATGGCGTCACGGTCGGCCTGCCCCAATCGTCCCATCGCTTCCTCCAACAATGGGGCCATTTCATCCCAAGACGCGGAGCCCGATTCGGTTAAAGTCGATTGCATATACGCCTCCTGTTCGCGTTGTTGGCGGCTATTTTCAGACCGCAGAAAATTTGCCGCCGTCAGCCGCGCCGTTTGATAGAGCCAGCCGGACAATATCGTCTTTGGGCTGATTGATTTGGCCTTTCGTGTTAGAATGATGAACACGGCCTGCGAGATTTCCTCAGCATGGGAGGAGTTGCCAAGCTGCCGCAGTGCAGTGGAGTAAACCAGATGAATATACCGCTCAACAAGCAGGGTGAAGGCGGGTTCGTCGCCGTCGGCGTATCGCTTGAGAAGCGAGATGTCTTCAGAAACCGGCATTTACCTAATTATGTTAGCCGAACCGGAATTGTGACAGGTTTTTTAGAATTCCAAAAACTTGATGGTAATCCTTGACAGAAATTCACAGGTCGGGTTTCATAAAAGCATGGTGACAGAAGGGAAATTAAAAATCAACTGTGCACAGCTTCGTGCATGGAGCGCCGTATATTAATGGTTAGGCGGCATCGAGCGAGTGTAGCGAAATGAATTCACAGAGCGAAACGATTGGTCGCCTGATTCAGGACATCAATAAGGCATGGAAATCAGGCCGCTCAGACCAGCTCCATGATTTTTTTCATGCCGATATGGTGATTGTCGGACCCGGTTTTCGAGAGCTAGTCCGTGGACGGGCTGCCTGCGTCGAGAGCTATCGCGAATTTGCCGCTAACGCGAAGGTTCACGATTACACCGAATCCGATTTCAAGATTTCAATGTGGGGCGACACCGCGGTTTGCAGCTACGCATGGAGCATGACATACGAGCGGGCTGGAGAGCAGAGCCGCGAGACTGGCACGGACCAGTTTGTGTTTTGCCGCCAAGGTGACACGTGGCTCGCGGTGTATCGATATATTTATTTTGAGCCAGCAAAGACCAGTTGATT
>JASHVW010000050.1 GCA_030044395.1 Verrucomicrobiia bacterium | reverse complement strand
GCGCTGCCCGGCAGTGTCTTATTGCTTGGCGGCCTGGTCTGGCTGGTACGGAGAAAATAATGCATTCAAAAACGACAGGTGTCTGGTTTGTGATCGCCGCGGGGCTGGCGGCATTCATTTTTGTCTATCAGCATTATTTCGCGACCGCAACCGGGGCGCCTTCGGAAATTTTGCCGCATCTGCGCCCTGACACGGTCACCAGCGTTCAAGTCATTCCCGCCAGCCAGTTGGAAATCCGGGCGGACCGCACCAACGGCGAATGGATGCTGAGCAAGCCGATCGTGTTTCCGGCGCAATCCACCGCGGTGGAAGCGCTGCTGGGCGCGCTCCAAAAGCTTTCACCCGCCTTGAGAATCAGCGCGGCAGAATTGCGGGAGAACAAAAATTCCGAGACGGATTATGGTTTCGATAATCCGCAGACGACCCTCGTAATTGAAACGCCGGACCAGCGCTGGCAATTGCTGGTGGGCAACCGGACGGCGCCCGGAAACCAGGTATATCTGAGCGTGGTCGGGGTGGACGGGGCATTCGTGGCCGATTCGGCGTGGCTCAAACTGATTCCGCAGTCCGTGGACGAATGGCGCGATACTTCGCTCGTGACGGCAGGACAAGCGTCCGACTGGATCGTCGTCACCAACGGCGCGAGCGTGATTGAATTGCGGGACGATCCGGCGACGCATCTGTGGCGGATGATTCGCCCGCTGCCGGCGCGCGCGGACACCGACCGCATTACCGACGCGCTGCAACGGCTGCAAACCGCGCACGTCACACAGTTCATCACCGACAATCCGAACGCCGACCCGGGGCGATATGGGCTGCAACCAGCGAGCCTGAGCTTATGGTTTGGGCAGGGGACAAATTTCTCGGACGCCATTGAAGTGGGTAAAAGCCCGGCGGACGACGTCACCCAGGTTTATGCGCGGCGCGAGGGTTGGAACACGATTTTTACGACGGCGCAAGAGCCGCTGACGCCGTGGTTTGGCACGATGAACGATTTTCGCGACCGGAATTTATTGGAATTGACCGCGCCGGTCGCCGAGATCGAAGTAAACGGCCCGAACCATTTCACGCTGCGACGGGAAGGCGCCGGCACCAATGATTGGAAAATTGCCGGCGAAAAATATCCGGCGGACGCCGGCACGGTGCAATCTTTTATCCAGGCGCTCGCCGGGCTGCAAATTGAGCGGTTTGTCAAGGACGCGGTGACCAAGCCGGATTTGATGGCTTACGGGTTAACCGCGCCGCAATGCCAGGTCACCTTGCGCTCCACCTCGCCGGCGGCGGACACCAACAACGTTATCGTCCAATTATTTTTCGGGGGAGTGGGAACCAATGAAGTTTTTGTACGGCGCGCGGATGAAGACTTCATTTACGCGGTGGCGGCCAATGATTACAACAAATTGTTCAGTGACAGCGGCCTGTTTTCCGCCGACTGGCTGTTCCGCGACCGGCATATCTGGAGCTATGATCTTCCGGACGTTACGAAGGTGACGATCCATCAAAATGGCAGGACCCGTGAGCTGATCCATGACGCCGCCAACAAGTGGTCACTCGGGCCCGGTTCCACCGGCATTGTCACCGGGCGTTATATCGAGGACGCGGTGCAACAGTTGAGCAATCTGACGGCCGACGACTGGTTGATGCGCAATTTCACAGACCCGTCGCAACTGGGCATCACG
Organism: Verrucomicrobiia bacterium; assembly: GCA_030044395.1. Taxonomy (GTDB): domain Bacteria; phylum Verrucomicrobiota; class Verrucomicrobiia; order Limisphaerales; family UBA11358; genus UBA11358. Next base: position 1,295 of record JASHVW010000050.1, on the reverse strand, counting down.
CCCGACAGCCTTCAAATTACCGTCGAATTGAGGAATGGCCAGAAGGACACGGTGGATTTTGGAGCGCCGATTTCCAATGGCAACGATGCCCTAGCCGCAGTGACACTGGATGGCCAACGCTGGGCGTTTGTCTTTCCGGCGGTACCGTACCAGTTTGTAGCCGCTTACCTCACCATTCCAACGAATGGGATGTGAAGATTGCGCCGAATGGGGCGGGGGGTTCGAGGGGAAAATTCGGCAATAATTTCGGGCTGGCGCGTGAGACAATTCAATCCCGCAGGTATAAGCGCCAAACCCGGCCTCGGCGCCTGCCTTGATTTTCGGTACGCCAAATCGTGCCTGCGCGCGTGTCAGTTGCCACGAATTACCGCCAAAACGGTAAGGATGACAATAACGGCGGCCCCGGTGGGGGTGACCATGGGGTCAACGGCAAGCATTGGCGCGAATAATAGGTGCATAACTCTTCCTTCATTTTTAACGGCAAATAATTCTGCCGTCATTGAACGACGCCGTATTATTAACACTAACAGAAATAATAAGCAAGACAAATTTAAACATCATGGGCCGAAAAATTTCCGGATTTCGCGAATCACTTCCACAAAGCGGTCCAGTTCGGGCCGGTTGTTGTAAAAATAGAAACTGGCGCGGGCGGTGGATTCGACGCCCAGTTTATGCATGAGCGGCTGAGTGCAGTGATGTCCGCCTCGCAACGCCACGCCCGCCTGGTCCGCGAGCGTCACCACATCGTGCGCGTGAACGTTTTTGAGCAAAAAACTCACCAGGCCGGCGCGTTTGTCGGAATTTAATTTCGGACCGAACAACCGGATGTCCTTCAGGGCAGCCAGTTTATCATAGGCGTAATTGGCGAGCTCCTGGTCGTGTTTCCAGATGTTGTCGCGGCCGACGGCATCCAGGTAATCCATGGCGGCATGCAGGCCAATCGGGCCGGAGATGTCGGGCGTGCCGGCTTCGAAGCGGTGCGGCGCGGGCTTGAACTCGGTTTTGTCGTAGCCGACGGACAGAATCATTTCGCCGCCGCCCTGATACGGCGGCATGGCCTCGAGCAATTCCCGGCGTCCCCACAAGACGCCGATGCCCGTTGGCCCGCAAATTTTGTGGCCCGAGAAGGCGAAGAAATCGCAGCCGATGGCCTGGACATCCACTGGGCAATGGCCGGCGCTCTGGGCGCCATCCACGAGGGTGACAATGCCCAATTTGCGGGCGCGGGCGCAAAGGTCAGCGACGGGATTCAACGTGCCGAGTGAATTGGAAATGTGGACCATCGAGAATATTTT
>JASHVW010000006.1 GCA_030044395.1 Verrucomicrobiia bacterium | reverse complement strand
CAAACGGTGATTCCCCAGGCCGAAGTCGTTCCCGGCGAGCCGCTCCAAATGCAACTGACGGCCGCGGTCGAATCCGACGTGGTTCCGGTCCATTGGGTGGCCGCGCGGTATCCATCAATCAATGCTGAATTTGACGTGGACGCGGACCTTTTCCCTGATGTGGTCGTTAAGCGCGACTCGACTGAAACGCTTCCCGCCGATACGCCGGTGAGCCAGCCGTATTGGTTGCGGGAACCGCATACTGCGGGAATGTTCCGCGTGGATGACCCCAACCTTATCGGTCAACCGGAAAATCCGCCGGCTTTCCCGGTGGACCAGATTTTTGACGTGGATGGGCAAACAGTGATTGTTCCGGACCAGCCGGTGCAGGAAACGGCTGACCGGGCGGCGGGTCAAACCCGCCATTTGGAGGTGGTTCCACCGGTGACCCTCAAACTGGCGTCCGGCGTCGAATTGTTCCCGCCCGGAGCGACGCGTTCGATGGCCGTGACCGCTACATCCGCGAGACCGGACGTCGCGGGCGTTCTGAGTTTGGAGGCGCCCGCCGGTTGGACGATTTCGCCGGAGTCGCAGTCATTCAACCTGGCGGGGGCCGGAGACCAGACGCAGTGTACGTTCAACGTCACCGCGCCGCTGGACCCGGCGACAGCAAGTATCGCCGCGGCGGCGGACGTGGGCGGCAGGCGCTACGACAACGAGCGCGTGGTGATTGACTATTCGCATCTTCCGTTGTTGCTGTTGCAACCGCGCGCACAGTTCAAAGCCGTCTGTCTCAATCTGGCCATTAACGGCCATCGCATTGGTTACCTGCCGGGCGCGGGTGATGAGGTGGCGCAGAGCGTCGCGGACATGGGCTGTGATGTGACGACTCTCACCGGCGCGGACCTGACGCCGGGGAATTTGAAACAATTTGACGCCATCGTGGTCGGCATCCGCGCGTTCAATGTCCGCACGGACTTGGTCTCGCATTTGCCGGCGCTCTTTGCGTTCGTCCAGTCCGGCGGCAACGTCATCGAACAATACAATCGTCCCGGAGGCGACCTGAAGACCGACCAATTGACGCCATATCGTCTCGAGCTTTCCGGCGACCGGGTGACCGATCCCTCCGCTCCCATGACGTTTCTCGCGCCGGACAGTCCGGTACTGAACATGCCCAACAAAATCACCAGCGCTGATTTTGATGGCTGGGTCCAGGAACGCGGGACCTATTATCCCGACGAATGGGACAGCCATTTTACACCTATTGTGGCGTGCAGCGATGCCGGCGAAGCGCCGCTCCAAGGCGGCCTTCTGGTGGCGCAATATGGCCAGGGGTATTTCGTCTATACCGGCCTGTCGTTTTTCCGGCAACTGCCGGCGGGCGTGCCGGGGGCTTACCGGCTGTTTGCCAACCTGATATCCCTCGGAAAATGAAGTCGTCCGAGAACGATCTCACACCAGCCGCCGCGCCTGCCGGGCAACGGGATGAGGCGACCGACTTGCCGGGTCTGCCGACCTGGCGCGGCGTTTATTTTTTTGTCTTCGGCAGTTTCATCTTGTGGGTGCTGCTGCTGCTCGCGTTGACGATGAGCTATTCATGAACCTCCTGGATTTCGTCGTCCTCATCGGCAGTCTGCTGGCGATTGCCGCTTATGGCACGTGGCACACACGGCAGCACCGGAATCTGAGTCATTATTTGCGCGGGGATGAAACTGTCGGGTGGATAACCATCGGCATTTCAGTTGCCGCCACGCAGGCGAGCGCCATTACATTCATTTCCACACCCGGCCAGGGATATGAAAGCGGTCTGGATTTCGTGCAGAATTATTTTGGCTTGCCGCTGGCGCTGATTCTTATCGCCGCCGTCTTTCTGCCACTTTTTCGCCGGTTGAACGTTTATACCGCTTACGAATTTCTCGGCCGCCGATTTGACGCCAAGACGCGCCTGCTGGGCGCCGCCTTGTTCCTCGTGCAACGCGGCTTGCAGGCGGGCATCACCATTTATGCGCCGGCGATTATTCTCTCCACCGTGCTCGGCTGGCGGCTGGACCTCACCATCATCTTGAGCGGGTTGCTCGTGATTATTTACACCGTCAGCGGCGGCAGCCGCGCGGTGACCCTCACCCAGAAATACCAGATGGCCGTCATCTTCGGCGGCATGGGAGCGGCGTTTGTCATCCTGTTGCTGAAAATGCCGGCCAGCCTCGGCGACGCCTTCTCTGTCGCGGGCGGTTTCAAAAAGCTGAATGCTGTCAGCTTCTCGCTGGATCCCGACCGCCGCTACACGCTCTGGACCGGCCTGCTCGGCGGCTTTTTTCTATCGTTGTCCTACTTCGGTTGTGACCAGTCCATGGTTCAGCGTTACCTTTCCGGCTCCTCGTTGCGCGAGAGCCGCCTGGGGCTGATGTTCAATGCCGTGCTCAAAATTCCCATGCAGTTCTTCATCCTGCTGCTCGGTGTCATGGTGTTTGTCTTTTACCAATTCGAACAACCGCCGGTGTTTTTCAACCAGGCGGCCTGGCATGACGCCGTTCAGCATGACCCGGCTCGAAAACTTCAGACGCTGCAGGATGAATTCACCGCGGCATACGCGCAAGAGAAGCAGGACATTCGCCAATGGCTCGACGCCAGGCACGCCGGCAACCGCGCCGCCGAGTCGGCGGCGCGCACGCAGGCTGTGGCCGCGCTGGACCGCGTCAACGCCGTTCGCAACGAGGCCAAAACCGTCATGCAGGCCAATGACCCCGGCGTGAAAAGCAACGACGCCGATTACGTTTTCGTAACGTTCATTCTCGATCACCTGCCGCACGGATTGATTGGGCTGTTGATCGCGGCATTCTTTGCCGCCGCGCTCCAATCCAAGGCGGCCGAGTTGAACGCGTTGGGTTCAACCACCACCGTGGATTTCTACCGGCACCTGCTCAAGCGCGAAGCCAGTGACGCGCATTATGTAGCCGCCTCCAAATGGTTCACGTTGTTCTGGGGTCTGGTGGCACTCGCCTTCGCGCTGTTTGCAAACCTGGTGGAAAACTTGATTCAAGCCATCAACATCGTAGGCTCGGTTTTTTATGGCGTCATGCTGGCGTTGTTTGTGGTTGCCTTTTTCCTGAAGCGCATCGGCGGCACGGCCATTTTCTGGGCGGCACTCGTGGCGCAGACGCTGGTCTTTGTCCTCTACTTTTCGCTAACCATCAGCTACCTCTGGTATAATTTCATCGGCTGCGCGGCCTGCGTGCTGTTGAGCCTGGCACTTCAGGCAGCACTCGGATCACTGAATAAACCGGCGGATGCTCACGGCGGAATGACTAATGACTAAACCATCATGACGAAGGAATTTCAAAGCCCTGATATCCGAAAAATTGCGGGGTGCGAGACACGAACTCGCGCGGCGGTCGCGCTTGCAGGTTACCCCGGAAGTAGTGTGATATGCGATATGAAGCATATAGGTGCGGTCACACTTTCAAGCGGTCGGCCGACGATTCCCCCTCTCCCAGCGGGAGAGGGCAGGGGTGAGGGAGAATTGTCCGAAAATCCTGTGACGGTTCATGGGGAGGGAGAGCCGTTTGAATTTAGGTGCGCCCCATGCGAAGTGGTATCCTTAAAAAGGATGGGAAATTTATGGCCCCCGAACGAATCGGAAGAGGCCTTTCCATGAGCCGCCCCGTTATATGTTTCGGCCAGCAACCGTGCGGATTTTTTCCGAAACGCTTCCTCGCCGCCAAAATCCTGACTGCCCGCCGGCTCCAAACGGAAATTGGCGGCGAAATCGTCTTCTTTTGCCACGACAGCGACCACGACCCGCGTGAGACCCGGACGCTGCTGCGCCATCGCGGGACGCGGGAACCGGCGCAATTGAATTTCGCCTTCGCCAACCGGCTTCAGCGGAAATTTTCGCCGCTGTTCCTCAAACGCATTCCCCAGGACTGGCAGGAAAAGACACTGCTTCAATTGCCGAATTATGTGGACCGTCCACTGATTGAAATCTTCCAAAAGGTTTCCGCCTCGAATGCCGCCGATTTTTGCCTGGAGATGTATCGCGCCCTGGGATGGCTCGATGGAATCCGCCTCGTGCGATCGAGCGACCCGGCCGTCCGCCGCGCGGCGTGCGATGTGCCGGAATTTTTCGTGGATGTGCCATTTGAAAGCGAAATTGTTCGCGCCCGTCTTCTTGACGGCGCCTTTCAACTGCATGAAGGCGGCGATTCCTACGTCACCGTGCCGGCGACGGGCTTTAACAAGGAGCAGGTCAGCCCCGCGCGGGACAGCCGGCTCGCCTGGATGCAGTCCGTGGTGCATTGCACGCATTACGTTGCCGGATTGGGTGAAAGAGCCTATCTTCGCCCGGAAGAGACACCGGCAATAACGTTTGTGAATCGCGAAACGATTGAACGATCGGATGAAGCCTGC
>JASHVW010000049.1 GCA_030044395.1 Verrucomicrobiia bacterium | reverse complement strand
AGGATTTGCATCTGGGCGCCGGCAACGTCGGCTTGACCGACGGCAGCGTGTCGCAAGTCACCGTCAGCGGAATGCGCCAGGCATTGATTTTGGCCACCAACGGCCTGCCCAGCGGCGCGACCTATTGCTCGTATAATTTTCCGTGATTTGAGCCGCTTTTCACCAACGAGGCATCCATCCGGATGCCTCGTTTTATTTTTGGCGTTGTTCCTGAAAAAAATCGCGCAAGAGAGAGCCGCATTGTGCGCCACGGACGCCGCTGACAACCTCGCACCGATGATTTAATGTGGGAAATTGCAGTAAATTCAAGGCGCTTCCCGCCGCCCCGGCCTTGGGGTCGCTCGCCCCAAAGATAACCCGCGCCACCCGGGTGTGAACAATGGCGCCGGCGCACATCGGACACGGTTCCTTGGTGACATAAAGCGCGCAATCGGTCAGGCGCCAGTCGCCCACGGCATTTTCCGCCTGGGTCAGCGCAAGCATCTCGGCGTGGGCCGTCGCGTCTTTGAGCATTTCCACCTGGTTGAAGGCCCGCGCAATGATTCTTCCCTCCCGCGCCACCACCGCCCCCACGGGCACCTCCCCCTGCTCATACGCCCGCGCCGCCTGCCGCAGCGCTTCACCCATGAAATAATCGTCGCTGTGCAAATCAATCACCGGTTCGTCCATAAAAAAATTCCTCCAGCGTCCACTCATTTCGGCTGTCAGCGTGGCAATGGCAATGCGCCGCAAAAAAACCGCCCCGAAATTTCCAGAACCACGGCCAAATCCGCTCGCGATCCGTCTGCGCGATTTTCAATGAATCAATTTCCTCGCGCCGGAAAAACCGGAACCGTCCCTCGTCGCACTCTGCCGGCAGCACCGTCAACTTTCTCCGCACCTCGAAGAGAAACATCAGCCAATGCGTCTGGCCCTCATAGCCGTGCTCGCTGATGAGACCGGCCAGATGCAGGTCGCCAAGCCGCAGGTCCACGCACAATTCTTCGGCGGCCTCGCGGCAGGCGCAAACATAGGGCGATTCGCCAATATCCGTCTTCAACTTACCCCCGCAGGGGCTCCAATTTCCACGGTTAGGCTCCTTCGCCCGCTCCAGCAAGAGCACCTCGTCCCTCTCGTTGAAGCAATAAAGCAAGGTCGCCACTTTATACGGCAAAACCATCCAAAGAATTTCAAGCGGCGCTCGGCGAATGTCGAATGCAAAATTCCATTGTCTCCCGGCAGTAACAATCTAGAATCGCCGTCCCAAATGAAACTGTTTAAAGTGGCGGCTTTGCCCGGCGACGGCATCGGCCCGGAAGTCATGCGCGAGGCCATCGAGGTCTTGCGCGCGGCGGAAAGGAAATTCGACTTCAAACTCGAAATTACCGGCGCGCCGGTCGGGTGGGCCGGTATTGACGCGGCCGGAAAGGCGTTGCCGGAGGGGACACTGGCGCTGTGCAAGGAATCCGACGCAATTTTGTTCGGATCGGTTGGATTGCCTGACCGCGATCCGACCATCCCCAAAGACGAACGGCCCGAGCGCGCCGCGCTGTTGCGGATTCGGAAAGAGTTCGGGCTGTTTGCCAATCTGCGCCCGGTCAGGCTGCCCGGCGCTTTGGCCCACGCCTGTCCGCTGGCCAAAGAGCGGCAGGGCGGCGGCATTGACATTTTGGTGGTGCGCGAGTTGACCGGCGGGATGTATTTCGGCCAACCGAAAAAAACCGAGGACCTCGGTAGCGGAAATTTCCGGGCAATTGACACGATGGTCTATACTACACTGGAGATTGAGCGTATCGCGCACATGGCATTCCATGCGGCGAAACTGCGTCGCCAAAAAGTGACCAGCATTGACAAGGCGAATGTGTTGGAAAATGGAGTTCTGTGGCGCGAAACAGTCACGCGGGTTGGGCGGAGCTACGCCGACGTCGCGCTGGAACATCAATTCGTCGATAACGCGGCCATGCAGCTGGTTCTCCGGCCGACGCAATTCGACGTGATGCTTTGCGAAAATTTGTTTGGCGATATTTTGAGTGACGAAGCCGCGGCGCTCGGCGGTTCGCTGGGAATGCTCCCGAGCGCGAGTTTGGGGGCGGGCTCCGGCGAAAAAGTCTTCGGCTTCTATGAACCGGCCGGCGGCTCCGCGCCGGATATCGCCGGAAAGAACCTCGCCAATCCCATCGCCCAAATCCTCTCAGCGGCCCTGATGTTGCGCTACAGTTTTGGCTTGAACGACGCTGCGGCGGCAATCGAGGCCGCCGTTCAACGGGCGATTGAAGCTGGCCACCGCACCGCCGACATCTTCAGTCCAGCCGAAACCACCGCGCGAAAAGTCGGCACACGCGAAATGGGCGCCGCCATTTGCGCCGAAGTGCGGAAATAGAGATTTTATTTGGGTTTCAAGCGACTATCGGTATCAGGTGTTATTCCCCTCCGCGTCGCAGGTTTGGTTGCGGCGCCGCAGCCGGTCCGCTTTCCTTCAAAAGCACTTTGTGGACAGTTTCCAGAAGGGTTTGATTCGTGAATGGTTTCGGGATAAAAGCATCGGTCTTCATCTGCGGCATCAGTTCCCGGACCCCCTTTTCCGAACCGCTGATGAGAATCACCTTGAGGTCCGGACAAATCGAGCCCAGTGCGTCCATCGTGGCGCGTCCATCCGTGAACGGCATGGCCAAATCGGTGATCAGCAGGCTGATGGATTTGGAGTGCTTGGAAAGGAAATTGACCGCTTCCATGCCGCTGTTGGCGGTAATAACACTGTAGCCATAATTTTCCAGCGCCGCGCGCGTGATTGCCAATATGGCTTCCTCATCATCCACCACCAAAATTCGTTCGCCGTTTCCTAAAGGCGGCAGCGGCTTTTGCGGTGGAACAGCCTCCTCCGCCGGACTTCCCGAGGCTGGCAAGTAAATCTCAAACTTGCTCCCACCGCCAGATTTGCTCTCCACCGCGATAAATCCGCCATGGCTTTTGGCAATATTTTGACAGGTGGAAAGCCCCAAGCCGGTCCCTTGATCGCCTTTGGTCGTGAAAAATGGCTGAAAAATCTTTTCCAGTATTTCCTCCGGAATCCCCGTCCCCGTGTCGGCCACACTGAGACAGACGAAGTTCCCCGCCGGCACTTCGTGGCGCGCTGCCTCGTCCGAAGGCAGATTGACATTCTCGGCGCTCAGCGTGAGCGTGCCGCCATTTGGCATGGCATCGCGCGCATTGACGCAGAGGTTCATCAGAATCTGGTGGATCTGGGTCGGAAAGCCCGAAACAGTCCACAGGTCCTTATCCACATTCACGCGGCTCCGAATCCCCTTGGGAAATGTATCGGTGATCGTTCGCCCCATTTCCTTCAAAAGCTGGCCGCCTTGGATGTTCATTCTTTCTGCCACGCCCCCGCGCGCGAATATGAGCATTTGCCGGATCATCTCGGCGCTGCGCCGTGCGCTGGCTTCCATGGTGCGCACCATGCTCTCGGCGTCCGGTGAGAGCGGCTGCTCCCGCAATATGTCCACGCCCACCGTGATCGGCACCAGCGTGTTGTTCAAGTCATGGGCGATGCCCCCCACCAGTGCGCCAAGGCTCTCCAGACGTTGCGCCCGCAAAAACTGCTCCTCCAGGTGTTTGCGCTCGGTGATGTCCGTATTGATGATCAGTAAAGACTTGGGCTGGCCGCCTTCATCCCGAATCAGCGTCGCCCGCGCCTGCACGATGACGGGGTGGTTGTTCCGCGTGAATTCAGTAAGCTCTCCCATCCATTCCCCCCGTTCGGCGAGTTTTTTTACCGCCTCATCAATCTGCGGCGGACTGTTTCCGTGGAGCAGCAATTGGCGCACGTTTCTTCCCATGGCTTCCTCCGCCCTCCACCCATAGATTCGCTCGGCGCTTTTGTTCCAATAGATGATGCTACGGTCAAGATTACAGACGATGATGGCGTCCTGTGCCTTGTCAAGCAACGCGGCTTGTTCACGGATTTTTTCCTCAGCCTTCTTCCGCTCGGTCATGTCAATGGCCATCCCCACCACCCGCAACGGCTTCCGGCTGGCGTCATAAACAACCGAGGCACGATCATAGATGTTCAGCCAGCTCCCATTGGCCCGGCGCACCCGATGCTCGCTCCACCACACCCGCCCGCCGCCCGCCACCACCGTCGTCAAGCCCGTCACCACCCGGTCCCGGTCCCCGGGATGAATCAAACTCTGCCATCGCGTCAGACTGGTGCCGATTTCATGGCGTGGATAGCCAAAAACGTCCTGGAAATTTTCGCTGAACCAGATCCGGTCGGTTTGGATGTCCCAATCCCAGACCACGTCGTTGGTGGCACGGCCGACGATTTGCAACCGCTCTTCCATTTGGCGCAAATCGGCTTCCATTCGCGTAAGCCGCGCGCGTTCCTTCCTGCTCTGCAAGGCGTTGCGGACGGCGCCGGTGAGCCGGTGCGGACGCTGTTTCAATACATAATCCACCGCGCCATTCTTCAAACTTTCCACCGCCACTTCCTCGCCAATGGTCCCCGAGAAGAAAATGAAGGGCGTATGCGGCGATAACTTTCGCGCGACCGCCAGCGCCCTCAACCCGTCGAAAGAGGGCAGTGAAAAATCGGAGATGATGAGATCAAACACCTCGCGCTGCAGCACGTTTTCAAACTCATCGGCCGTGACTACGGCAACCAGATCGCATTGCAACCCGTCCCGGTGCAACATCTCGCGAACGAGAACCTGGTCGTTCACGTTGTCTTCCAGGTGCAGCAACCGCAGTTGCTCTTGAGTGGTTGCCATTGCCATGATTCTCAGCTTCGTTTCAAGGTCCCCGGCGGCGGCTCATTGATGACCGCCCAGAAGACGCCGAGCTGCTTCACCGATTCGACAAATTTTTGAAAGTCCACCGGTTTGACTACATAGGCATTAACGCCAAGCTGGTAGCTGTGGATCAAATCCTGCTCTTCCCGGGACGAGGTCACCATGACCACCGGCACGTGTTTTAACGTTGGATCGTCTCGCATTTGCCGCAGCACCTCCAGGCCATCCACCTTGGGCATCTTCAAATCCAGCAGCACCACCACCGGCAATCCGTTGGCGTGTCCCGTGAATTTCCCCCGCCCGTAAAGATAGTCCAGCGCCTCGGCGCCGTCACGGACCGTGACCACTTCGTTCGCCAGATTGTGTTCGTCCAACGCCGCAAGCGTCAGCTCAATGTCGCGCTCGTTGTCCTCAGCCAGCAATATCCGTTTTAATGGTGCCATGTTCTTTCCTCTTGTTTAATGTGCGCTCTTTGGAAGCGCGAAAAAAAATGCCGCGCCGTCCGCTAATTTGCCCTCCGCCCATACCCGCCCGCCGTGGCGGAGGACGATGCGCTGGACGTTCGCCAGCCCAATGCCCGTGCCCTCAAATTCCTCGGCCCGATGCAACCGCTGAAAGACGCCGAATAATTTGTGCGCATAACTCATGTCAAAGCCAACGCCATTGTCCCGAACGTAAAAGACCCAGTCTCCGTTCTGCTCGTTGCAACCGATTTCGATCCGGGCGGGGTCGCGCGGACGGGAATATTTGACGGCGTTGGCGATGAGATTGGTCCAAACCTGCCGCAGCATCGCCGGGTCGGCTTTGATTTGCGGCAGCGGGGTGATTTTCCATTCAATGTTCCGGCCTTGGGTTTCTGATTGCAGCGACTCTAATATCTCGTGGACGAGGGAATCCGATTCGACCTTCGTCTGGCGCATTTCCGCGCGCCCCATTCGCGAGAAAATCAACAGGTCGTCAATCAACGCGCCCATTCGTTGTGCTGAATCGGCGATGATGGCCAGGTAACGCCGGCTCCGCTCATCCAGCGCGGTGGCGTTCTTCTCCAGCAATTTTACGAAGCCGTCAATGTGCCGAAGCGGCGCCCGTAAATCATGCGAGACGGAATACGAGAAAGCCTCCAGTTCTTTGTTGGCCATTTCCAATTGGGCGGTATGGCGTTGCAGGTCTTCATTGAGCTTTTTGATTTCCTCCTCGCTCGCCTTGCGTTCGGAGATGTCGCGCGAAAGGCCAAAGGTGCCGATAATGTCTCCTGAAGGACCGCACAGCGGCAGTTTGACGGTCAACGCCCAGGTCACATGGCCGTCCGGCCACGTCTCCCGCTCTTCTTTGGTGATCGGCCGCCCGGTCCGCATGACCTCTTCCTCATCCCGGCGCGCCTGTTGCGCGTGTTCCGCCGAGAAAATTTCTGCGTCGCTTTTGCCGACAGCCTGGGCCGGGCTTTCAAAGCCCAATCTCCCCGCGTGAAAACGGCTGATCCGGAGAAAACGGCTTTCCTTGTCCTTGAAATAAATGTCTTCCGTGGCGCTATCCATCAACTGGTTCATCAGGTGCCGTTCATGCTCCAATAATCCCGTCAATCGGTTCCGCTCCGTCAGGTCGCGTGTCACATTCACAAATCCCCGCAGTTGACCGTCGTTGCCGCGAATCGCCGTAATCACCGCGTTGGCCCAGAATCGCGAACCGTCCTTCCGCACGTGCCAGCTCTCGTTCTCGCAACGGCCTCGTTCAGCGGCAATTTTCAGTTCCTCATCACAAAAACCACTGCGGACCGCCGCTTCCGGATATAGTTTGGAAAAATGCCGGCCAAGCATTTCCCCTTCGGTGTATCCGTTAATGTGATCCCCCCCCGCGCTCCAATTGACGACGTTGCCCTTCGTATCCAGGAGAATTATGGCATAATCGTTGATATTTTCGACCATCAGCCGGATTCGCTCTTCGTTCTGTCGCAGCCGTTCCTCGGCGCTTTTCCGCAATCGCAAATCACGGCAAACCATCAGAAAGGAAATCAAACCCAGCGCGCAGGCCAGCAACCCGCCACCCGCGACCAAAACTTCGGCCATCCGCGCGTCGGCCTGCTCCTTTTGCTGGCGCGTTTTCAGCAATTGGCTTTCCGTCGCCTGCATTTCCGAAATGTATTGGGAAATTTGTTGCGATAAGCCCGCCCCCTCCCGCGTGCCCACGGCGGCAGCGGCGGCCGAAAGTCCCTGCTCCCGGCGCAATTGTATCCGGTTGTCAAGCAGAGCCAACCGCCGGGCGATCAAGGGCTGTAATTCATCGAGTCGTTTTCGTTGCTCCGTATTGTCGGCAGTCAGTCGTTGGGCGGTGGCAAGCCAGTCGTTTGCCTGCGATTGCGCCTTCCGTGTATCCTGCGCGAATCTTTCATCGCCCGTCAGCAGGTAGCCGCGCTCCGCCGTTTCGGCGTCAGCGAGAATTGCCCGACCCTGTTCCAACGCGGCAATCACTTCGTAGGTGTGCGTCACCCAACCCTGCGCCGTGATGGAATTTTCCGCGATCCAACAAAAAAAAACACAAATAACCAGCAGAGTCGCTACTGACGCTCCAAACCCCAGCGCGACTTGTTTTTCCACAGAAGCTTTCATGTGCATTGCACCGATTGCCTGGCTGCCCGCCACCGCCTATCCTCCAGAAAGATAACCATTAATGGCGGAAATGCAACAGAAGGTTTTACAAACGAAAATCCGGGCGGCAGACGCCAAGGAGGTGGGGGTGGGGAACCCCGCTGAAGAAACGTGCTGCCACCCGAATGCAACCTAATGTGACGTTTAAGAAACTTTTTGTCAACGACTTATCGTCAAAATCGCCGATTATTCTCCGGACTGGACGTTCACCGGCTTTCACTTAAAATTGCCTGTCGTGGTCCCACTTGAATCAGTCAGGTTGTTTCGCGGGCTGCCGCCGGATGAATTCCATGCGTTGCGTGGAATATCCCGGGACATCCATTATACCGCAGGCACCGAGATATTCCGCGAAGGCGATCCGGGCGACGGGGTCTATATTGTCCAAAACGGGTTGGTCGAGATTTCCGCCCTCGTCAGCGGGGAAACGCGGCGGGTTTTTTCGCAACTGGGTCCCGGGGAAATCTTTGGCGAAATGGCGGTTATCGAACAGCAGCCTCGTTCGGCCACGGCAATGGCCGCTCAGGACACCGGGGTCTATTTCATCCCGCGCGAGGAAATGCTGCAATTGCTCTACCGTTCACCCACGCTCTCTTTCAATGTTTTGCAGGAAATCAGCCACCGCCTGCGCGAATTCAACCGCTTTCATCTGCGTGAGGTCGTACAGGCCGAACGTCTCGCGGTCCTGGGCACCTTCGCGCGTTCCATCGTCCATGACCTGAAAACGCCGTTGACAATTATCGGCCTTTCGGCGGAGATCGGCTGCGCCCCCGAGGCCGCCTCGGAAAAACGCGTGCAATCGCAGGAGCGTATCCGTAAACAAGTCCGCCGCATCAACGACATGGTCGGCGACGTGTTGGAATTCTCCCGGACCAATCGCTCCACCGCCGCCTTGGTTCCCGCCGATTACGCCGGCTTTGTCCGCGAATTGATGCTCGAGCTTCAGGCCGAATCTGAGCCCAGATCCGTCCGCGTTCAGTTGCGCACCGAACCGCCCCCAGGCACCGTGGCGCTCGACGCCCGCCGGTTACGCCGCGTTTTCTTCAACCTCGTCCACAACGCTCTCTACGCGATGTCCGATGGAGGCGAAATCTTTTTGGATTTTCACGGCGACGAAAATGAAATTGTCACGGAGATAGAGGACACCGGTCCCGGCGTCGCGCCCCAGGTGGCCGACAAATTGTTCCAGCCATTCGTTACTCACGGCAAAGAGCAGGGCACCGGACTCGGGCTTTCGATCTGCAAGAAAATCATCGAGGATCACCACGGCCGGATTTGGGCCCGCAACGAACGGAGGCGCGGCGCCATATTTTGCTTTGCATTGCCGTTGGCCAAATGAGCGTTGAACCGTAGACTCTCCGTAGTGAACCGCATCAAACTTTTATCCGAACAGGTCGCCAACCAAATTGCCGCCGGCGAAGTGGTCGAACGTCCGGCCAGCGTCGTAAAGGAACTCGTCGAGAATTCGCTCGATGCAGGTGCCAAAAGTATCTCCGTCGAAATCCAGGCCGGCGGACGAAGCCTCATTCGTGTGACCGACGACGGTTTGGGCATGAGCCGGGATGACGCCTTACTATGCCTGGAACGCCACGCAACCAGCAAAATTGAGCGCGCCGAGGACCTCGCGGCGATCGCCACCTTGGGCTTTCGCGGTGAGGCGCTTCCCAGCATTGCCAGCGTCAGCCGCTTTGTTTTGACCACCCGCGAGCGCGGCGGCTATTCTCCCGAAGGCACCCAGGTCATTGTGGCGGGTGGAAAAATTGCCGAAGTCAGGGCCGCCGGTAGTGCCGAGGGCTCCAGCGTCGAGGTGCGGCAATTGTTTTTCAACCTCCCCGCCAGACGGAAATTTTTGCGTACGGAAGAAACCGAGGCCGCGCACATCCAGCATTATTTGACCCTCGCCGCCCTGGCGTTTTCCAGCGTCGCTTTCACCTTTCAAAAAGATGGCCGGACCATTTGGCAGTTGCCGGCGGTCAAAAGCGAGTGCGTCACTTCCAGCCGCATTGAAGCGCTTCGCGAACGATTGCGCGCTTTATTGGGTGATGAAAAACTTTTGCCCGTGAATTTTTCCGCATCCCTCGAAGGGGAGGTTCAACCCGAAGAAAATGAAATTTTTGAAAACGCGCGGACGGAATGGACCGCCGTTCAAAATGCCGGTTCGGATATCCGGATTTGGGGATTGATCGGCTCGCCGGGTGTCTCTCGCGCCACACGTGATAACCAGTTTGTTTTTGTCAATCGCCGCCCGGTCGAGAATCGCGGCGTCAATTATGCCCTCATCGAGGGCTATCACACCTCCTTGATGAAAGGGCGCTATCCGGTCTCCTGCCTTTTTCTGGAAATTGACCCTTCGGCGGTGGATGTAAACATCCACCCGGCCAAGCGCGAGGTAAAATTTCGCCGCGAATCCGAGGTGCGCAGGTTCGTCGCCCAAGCCATTCGCGAGGCGCTGCTGGCATTTCATCGCGAACCCAACATCCTGAATCCAGCATCCAGGGTTGAAGCGCAACCGGTGGCTCAAATTGAGATTTCGAATCTGAATTCTCAGCCGCCGGCGATTGGACTAAAAGCTCCCGCGCCCTCCGTGCGCCGGCCTGAGAGCTTTCCTGAAATGATAATACCGGCGGCCGGACCGCAACAGTTGTCGCCGTCGCAGACACCGCCGACAGCGAATCCTCCCTTACCCATCGAGCAGGTGAAACAGACGTCGGCGCCCGAAATGATTCCTCCCTCCTCCATCCTCCCCCCT
>JASHVW010000447.1 GCA_030044395.1 Verrucomicrobiia bacterium | reverse complement strand
CCATGATAAGTTATTGCAGAAGGCCGTGTGGATGAATGCGAAAGGCTGAATCAGTCGCAGAGCCGCTCCGCAAATCCAGGCATGTCCTCGTCCCCTTCCTTCTCCAGGGGGAGAAGGCCAGGATGAGGGCGGGCTTTTAAAAACGTCCTTCATTTCAAATCCAACCCGGAATCCAAAACTTGGGTGTTCAGTTTTTTTCATTTTGATGCGTCAATCTGCCCAAAAAATGAGATGCGCCCTTGTGACTCACAATTTCAGTTTCTCAGTCACGCGGTTCTCGCTATCATTGCGACAACAGAATGGATTACTTATGAAATTTTTCCAGGAGTTTAAGGCATTTGTCATGCGAGGCAACGTGGTTGACCTCGCGGTCGGCTTTATCATTGGCGCCGCTTTCAGCAACATCGTCAATTCCCTGGTGAAAGACGTCATCATGCCGCCCGTTGGCAAACTGATCGGCAACCTCGATTTCAGCAATTTTTACATCCCCCTTTCTTTCAAGATCACCCAGCAAGCGCAAACTTATGCCGCTGCGAACAATGGAGCCCATCTGCCGCTGGCCGAAGCTGAAAAAATTGGTCCCGTGCTCGCCTGGGGCGACTTTCTCACCGTTACACTGAATTTTATCATTCTGGCATTTTGTATTTTCGTCATGATTAAGATCATCAACAGCATCATCAAAAAGGAGGAAGCCGTCGCGCCCCCCACGCCTACCGAGCAGCTTTTGACCGAAATCCGGGACCTCCTCAAGAACAAGCCGTGAGCCTGCCAGCGGGGTGTGGGAACGTGCCGCATTTTGAGGCATTGAATTTTCGAGTGGATTGCGTCATTGTAACCGGATGATAGGAGAACAGTCCGACAAGCAGGTGAGCAACATCGGCGGCGAGCGGAGCAAATTGACGGAGCCATGCTCCATCATCATTTTTGGCGCGAGCGGCGATTTGACGGCGCGCAAATTGATTCCCGCGCTCTATCATTTGTGCAAGGAACACCAGATGCCTGCCGATTTCCGCGTGGTCGGCTTTGCCCGCCGGGAAAAGACGGACGAATCCTGGCGAAACGAATTGCGAATGGCCCTCGACCAATTCTCCCGCACGAAACCCGTGGACGAAAAGGTGTGGACGGACTTTTCAAAGAACATCTTCTACTGCCAGGGCGACCTTACCGAGGACGCGGCTTATAAAAAGCTGGAAGGGATGTTGACGTCGTTCGGCAGCGGTCCGTTGCGGGAGAACCTGTTGTTCTATCTCGCCACGCAACCCAGCCAATTTGGGGAGGTCATCGAGCAAATCCATCGCGCCGGATTGTTGAACAAGAATGGCGCGGCCTGGCAGCGGCTTGTCGTTGAGAAGCCCTTTGGCCACGACCTTGCGTCGGCGCGCGCGCTCAATGCCGAATTGACGCGCTACGCGCATGAGCAGCAGGTCTGCCGCATTGACCATTATCTCGGCAAGGAAACGGTGCAAAACATTTTAATGTTCCGCTTCTCCAACTCGATCTTCGAGCGGCTGTGGAACCGGGAATCCGTGGACCACGTGCAAATTACCGTCACCGAAAAAATTGGCGTCGGCGACCGGGGCGGCTATTACGAGGAAGCGGGCGCGCTTCGGGACATGGTGCAAAACCACATGCTGCAGGTGCTGGCGCTCTGCGCCATGGAACCGCCGGTCTCGTTGGAAGCCGAGGCGGTGCGCGATGAAAAGGTAAAATTGCTGAAATCCATCCGCGCCTTGTCCCCGGACGACGTTGCCAAACAGATCGTGCGCGGCCAGTATTTCGCCGGCGTGGTCAACGGCCAATTGCGCCCGGGCTATCGCCAGGAAACCAAGGTGAAAACGGATTCCAACGTGGAGACGTACGTGGCCCTGAAATTATTCATAGACAACTGGCGCTGGAGCGGGATTCCGTTTTATTTGCGAACGGGAAAGAACCTGCCGATGAGCGCCAGCGAAGTGCGCATTCAATTCCGTCCGACGCCGAATGTATTGTTTGCCGCCCAATGCGGGCAGCATTTGGACCCCAACGCCATCGCGCTGCGCCTGCAGCCGAACGAGGGAATTTATCTGCGTTTTAACGGGAAAGTCCCCGGCATGAGCCTCGGCGTGCGGCCCGTCCGCATGAACTTCAGCTATGACTCCGAATTTGGCGCTTATACGCCGGAAGCCTACGAGCGCCTGCTGCTGGAAGCCATTGCCGGCGATGCCACGCTTTTTATCCGCCGCGACGAGGTTGAAACCGCGTGGCAAATTGTGGATTCCATCCGCGCCGGGTGGAAGGACAAGGCATTGACCAATCGTGAATTTTATGCCGCCGGCACGTGGGGACCGATTGCCGCCGACGATTTGCTGGCGCAGCAGGGCCATGTCTGGCACGAACCGCAGATCATCAAACCTTGAAAAGACAAAGTTGCTGATGCCACTGATCGAATGAAAAATTTTGAATTGCTGAAATTTGGGAGTGCCGATGAACTCGCCGGCGCCGCGGCGGACGCGTGGCTAAATGAAATTGAAATCGCCAATCGCAACGGTAAAAGTCCGTGCGTGGCGCTTTCGGGGGGACGAATTACACACAAATTTTTTGCGCAGACAGTCGAAAAGGCCCGGAAGATGGCGGTTCCATTCCATCGCATTCATTTTTTCTGGGCGGATGAGCGTTGTGTTCCTCCCACCGATCCGGAAAGCAATTTCAAGCTGGCAAACGATCTCTTATTTGAGCCGTTGAAAATTTCGAAAAATCACATTCATCGGATTCCAGGAGAAAAATCCCCCCAAGCCGCTGTGGAAGCCGCCGAGGAAGAATTACGCCATTTCGCCTCATCGGATAAAAACGGCCGGCCTATCCTGGATCTGATATTTTTGGGGATGGGTGAAGACGGTCACGTGGCGTCGCTCTTTCAAAATGCAATGTCAACAATGTCTAACGATGCGAAAAACAACGGTTCCTTTCTTTTCGTCGAGAACTCACCCAAGCCGCCTCCGCACCGCATCTCATTGAGCTTCAATGCGATTGCCGCTGCAAGATTGGTTTGGGTCATTGTTTCAGGCAGCGGCAAAGAAGCTGCTTTAAAAGAGTCATTAGGGGAAGGGCAAACGCCGCTGGCGCGGGTGATTCAAGCGCGAGCGGCGACGAAAATTTTTAGTGACATTCAAGGCGTGGTGGAGTAATAAAAGGGATGGCTAATGGAAGGGCATGGGGTAAGAACCCCATTCCGGGCTGACACAATGCTGTTATAATTTTTGAACGAAAAGGCTGGTGGGGGGGTCTGAATTTACAGGAAGCGAAGATTTCGCTGTTCGTTTAGGGTTGGCAGAGAGGTTTTGCTCGCGGCGCGGCTCGAACAGCGACCCCCAAGTTGGTCGCGTCGCCCTTCTGAGCGCCTCAGGTGAAGGCGTATAAACCTCATCACCGTGAGAGGCCGGACGCAAGTCCGGCCTTTCGTTTTTTCCCGCTCCCGCTCATTCGGCCCTCGCGGGCTTTGGGCTCTCCGAACTCCTTTCGCCGCGTCCCAAACGGCTCAAGTCTTCCGCTCCCGCATGATGGCGCTCGAAAAGCGCGGACATTGCTGCGGTTCACAGAGCCGCGCTCCGGAATCATATGGGAGGTTGGGATTTGGCATTGTCAAAGCCGTTAAAATGGTTACCTTTTCAAACGCATGAAACATCAGCTCGATTTCGAGAAACCGATCATCGAACTGCAAAACAAACTGGACGAGCTGCGTCTGCATCCCGAGCAACATTCGCTTGGCGTCAGTTTTGAAGAAGAAATCAGGTTGATAGAAAAAAAGCTGGCGGAGACGCGTCGCCATATTTTTTCAAATCTAAGCCCCTGGCAGCGAGTCCAACTGGCCCGCCACCCGAAACGTCCCTACACTCTGGATTACCTCAATACGGCTTTCAGTGATTTCAACGAGTTGCACGGCGACCGGCTTTTTGCAGAAGACCGGGCCATCGTGGGAGGATTTGCGAAATTGAACGAACATCGCGTCATGGTCATCGGCACGCAAAAAGGCCGTGACACCAAGGAGAACATTCTGCGCAATTTCGGCTCCGCGCACCCCGAAGGCTATCGCAAGGCATTGCGGCTGATGCGGATGGCAAACAAATTCGGGTTGCCGATCATCACGCTGATTGACATTTCCGGCGCGTATCCCGGGATTGGCTCCGAAGAACGTCACGTCGCAGAAGCCATCGCCGTCAATCTGAGGGAAATGGCGGTGCTCAAGGTTCCCGTCATTGCCATCGTCATCGGCGAAGGAGGTTCCGGGGGCGCACTGGGGATAGGCATTGCCGACCGGGTATTGATGCTGGAGAATGCCTACTATTCTGTAATACCGCCGGAAGGTTGCGCGGCGATATTATGGAGGGACCGCGCCGCCGCCGCCAAAGCCGCCGCCGCCTTGAAAATTACGGCAAAAGATTTGCTCGAATTCAAGATTATCGACGAAATCATCCCCGAACCGCTGGGCGGCGCCCATACCGACATGGCGGCGAGCGCCGAAAGCCTGAAATCGCACCTGCTCAAGCACCTGCGGGAAATTCTTGGGCTGCCGGTTGCGGAGCGGTTAAAGCGCCGTTATGAAAAATTCCGGTCGCACGGGCATTTCACTGAGAATGTGAACGTGGAATCCAATGGGTTGCCGCAAGCGGCAGCGTAAGGTGGAAAACGCAGATGGAAGGCAGAAGATAACGGAGATGACCGGGAGGGCCAGCCAGTGTGGTGTCTCATAAATCCATTGCCGCGGTTGTATAGATATTTCTGAGACACCACACTAGTTCCACGACAGGTTTTCAGGGACTTGGGAGAGAAGTTTATTTCGCCAGCCGCCCTTGCTCTTCAAAATTCTTGGCCAAAGCTGTTCGGCCGGCGTATCAAAAACCAATTCCAAGGACGCGGGAAACGTCAACCAGGACTTGCGCTTCATTTCATCCTCCAACTGGCCGGGCGACCATCCAGCGTAACCGGCAAACATTTTCACTTTTTTCACAGTTGAAAAGGATTCGCCGATTTCCACCAGATCATCCAGCGAATGGCCCAGGTTCAAGTTGGGAAAGACATTCGCGTCGGGAATAAAATTGTCCGAGTGCAGGAAGCTGAGTGCCGTCGGTTGCACCGGCCCGCCCAGGTAGAGCGGCGCTTCCTTGAGCGCATCGGGAAGGTCGGCCACGATCACTTCGCCCACTTTGTTGCCGGCGGAGCGATTCAGCACCAGGCCAAAGGCGCCCTCCGCATTGTGCTCGCATATCAGCAAAACAGTCCGCTGAAAAAACGAGCCGCTCAATTGGCCGCTATCGAGCAGCAATTGGCCTTTCAAATATTTTGGCGGAGTGGACGCTGCCATCAGCTTAAATGTTCCTCAAATATTTGCTTTTGGCAACCATTGGCGGCAATTTCAATTGTTCCATAACCGCAATTCCTCTTCCTGGCCGGAATCCAGATTTTGGACACGAACAAAATTGGTCTGGATTTCCAGGCAGCGGACGGACATTTCCTTTCCGGCAATGTCCACTTGGAACTGGTCGTTGGGGAAAACAGAATGGTTATTGATAATGGCGACGGGAGGGTTTCCCCATAAAATTCCTTGAAGCTCGAGCGACGAGGCCGGCTTGACGGGCGCGGCGCCGACACCGGCGTAAAGCGCCGGCGAGGCGGTCACGACGCCCGCCGGGACCGTTACATCCCGAATTTCCTCCGGCTGTCCGTCGTCCAATCGGGAGCCGTCGCCATATTTCATCCAATCCAGGACCTCGTCGAAGCCAAAGCGTTGTTCCGCCGCAATGAAACACTGCACCTGCCCGCGGGTATAGTGGTTGCGCAATATGAATTGCTTCTGCCCCTCCTCGCCCTCCGAATCCATGAGCAAATAGGCCACCAACTCGCAAAATCCCTCTTCAGCGTCGCGCGCAATCCGGGCGTGGCGCCCGGGCGATACGTTTTCGCCCACCCAGGCGTGCGAGAATTCATGCGCGGCGGTAGCCTTTAATTCGACGAGCGGCAGGCCCGTCAGCAGGCTCATCTCATAATGTTTCTTGCCGCCGTCAGTCACGGGGCGAATGCAGCCGAGCAGGTTTGGGCTTTCAAATTCGTTTCCGACGATTTGAAACATGGAATCCACATCCACGCGATCAATGACGTTCACTTCCACGTTGGTTGGAAACGAAGTATCGCGCGAAAACAACCTGTCAAGTTCATCACGGACTTCGCCGGCCACCTGCCGGGCCGTATCGGCGTCCAGCACGGCGGTTTGCAAGTCGCGGGCGCAGAGCCAGCGCCCGTCCGGCAATTGTTCGCCGCCATTCTTGACGGGCAGGCCGCAAATAAAGCAGCGCGGCAAGAGGATACAGTTGGAGCAAACGAATTTTTGCTCCCCGGTGATCTGGTCGGTTACCAAATAAAAGGTGCCGGTGATGGGTTTGCCGCAGATGGCGCAAACGTTCTGCGCCAAAGACGAAACCGCGAGGTTCACCGCCATCAGGGCGATGAAAAAACATCTTCCGACGCCTTGCATGGCCCGACTATTGCAAAAAATCAGAAGGGAGAAAGGAAAAAAGGCGGAGAAAAATTTTCTTCACGCTTTGAATTCGATTTCTCAGCGGGGCTTCAAGGCAGATTAATTAATTCTGCAGCCGCCAAGCAGACTCAGTTTGGAAGAATGCCACATCGGCGATACGATGAAAAAGCGCCAGGGGCTGGCGCAGTCCAAAACCTCGCGGAATTTCATTCAGCGCCTTCAATTCGCCGCCACCATTTTTATTGAAACGCTCCAATCGTTTGTTTGCCGTGTTTCCAGAGAGATTTCGCCCCCAACGGGGCTGAAGGGATAAGGATGATGCGGTGTCAGAGGGCTTTGACTTTTTTGACAATTGCGGCGGCGTCAATCTCGAAATGGGCCATCAACTCGGCGGCCTTGCCGGAACGGGGCAGGCCGTTGACCGCCAGCTTATGAACCTTGATGCCTTCCACGCTCAATTCGCCGGCCACCGCGTCGCCCAGTCCGCCTTCGGGATAATGGTCCTCCACGGTGATGACGGTGCTGTTGGTTTTGCGCGCCGCGTCGAGAATTTCCTTTTTGCCGAGCGGCTTGATGCTGTAAGCGTCAATCACCGTGATGCCGATCCCTTCGTTCTTCAATGTATCGGCGGCTTTCAGCGCTTCAAATAACGTGACGCCCGCCGCAACAACGGTGGCTTTGTCGCCGGTCCGCAAGACTTTTGCGCCGCCGATGGGAAAGGATTCGTCGTTGTTGTAGATGACCGGAGTTTTGGGACGCGAAGTGCGGAGGAAGTAGATGCCCTTGCCAAGCGCGGCCTGCTCGACCAGTTTTTCGGTGGCGACGGCATCGGCTGGATAGAGGACGATGCTGCCGGCGATGGCGCGAAACGACGCCAAATCCTCGAGCGCCATTTGCGAGGGTCCATCCTCACCGATGCTCACACCGACATGGGAGCCGGCCAATTTCAAGTTCGCCTGTGAAATTCCCGCGACGCGCACCTGGTCAAAACCGCGGGAGAGGAAACAGGCAAAGGTGGAGGCAAAGGGCACCTTGCCGCGCGCGCCAAAGCCGGTGGCCACGCCGATCATGTTCTGCTCGGCGATGTATCCCTCGGTGGAGCGATTGGGAAATTTTTTGAAGAATTTTTCGGCGTACGTGGAGTTTTTGGTGTCGCCATCCACGGCGATCACGCGCTTGTCGGCCTCCCCGATCCGGAGCAGCGCGTTGCCATAGGCTTCGCGCGTGGCCACGCTGTCACCCGGTTTGTAATTGAGCGGCGGATAGCCTGCCGGCGGGGAATTATCCGGCGCGGGCAGCGGATTCGGCCTGGCGATTTCCACGCCGATGCCGGACTTGCTGCTGGGCTGCAATTCGGAGACGGCTTTGGCCGCTTCCTCCTTGTTGAGCGGTTTGCCGTGCCAGCCGTCCTTATCCTGCAAAAAGGAGACACCGGCACCCTTGTAAGTTTTGGCGACAATCGCCAGCGGCTTGTCATCCAGGCCGATGCCGCTCAACACTTCGACGATTTCCTCGATGTCATGGCCGTCAATTGTTTCCACCCGCCAGCCGAAGGCGTTGAAGCGGTCGCAATAAACTTCGATGTGATGGCCGAATGCGGTTTCCTGGCTTTGTCCTAGGCGATTGGCATCAACGATGGCAATCAGGTTGTTCAGCTTGTTGACACCGGCGAGCGACGCGGCTTCCCAAACCGAGCCTTCGGCGATTTCGCCGTCACCGAGCAGGACATAGGTATTGTAATCGAGATTGTCAAGGCGGGCGGCGAGGGCCATGCCGACGCCAACGCTCAAGCCCTGGCCGAGCGAACCGGTGGCTACATCCACAAACGGCAGCCGCGGCGTGGGATGGCCTTCGAGGTCGCTGCCAAAAGTTCGCAGCTTCAAAATTTCCGGGGCGGGAATAAACCCATTTTCAACCCACGCGGCGTAAAGCAACGGCGCGGCGTGGCCCTTGGAGAGAATGAACCGGTCATTGTTATGGAAATGCGGGTTTTTCGGGTCATACTTCATGTATCCGAAGAACAGGGCGGCGACGATGTCGGCGGCCGAGCAGCAGGAAGTGGGGTGGCCGCTGCCGGCGGCGGTCGTGGCGTTAATGGAATGAATGCGCAATTGATTTGCGATGCCCTTCAAAAGTTCGATGTCCGTATCAATCATGAGCCGACAATTTACGCGAGAACCGGGGAAAGCCAAGAGTGAAAATTGCAAAAAGCATTGATTAAAAATATTGGGCGCGTGGGGCGAGCATGGAATTTGCTGTTCGCGAACCCTGTTTCCTGAATGACGCGAAAGGTTACACCCTAATGATGAAGGAATTCCGAAGATCTGATGACGAAGCGGTCAAGATGCGGTTATTGCGCCACCAACGGGCCGTGGATTGAACAGGATGGCGGAGTACCGATGGCGCCTATCGTATATATGCCGCCAGAAGGACAGACGGGGAAGATGCCGCCGGTCAAATAGGGCAGCAAATCCTGTTCGGTGGGCGTGGCACCGGTGGTCTTGCCGGTTTCGAGAGACCATTCGCCTTTGGCGGCGTCAATTTCCCGAAGATTGGTCATGCAGGCGTTGCGCTCGGCGGTGGCCTGCGCCTGTTCGGCATCGTATTGGATTTGCTGCATCTGCTCCTGTTGCTGTTGGGCGGTTTGTTGGGCATTGCCCAATTGCAATGATAGAACCACATTGGCGTTGCTGAAAGTGGTGATCTGCGTCTGAAGTGTGGAGAGTCGCCGGGTGAGGCTCAGGTTCTCGGCGCGCAGCCGGGTATCATCGGAGGCCTGCGCGTCGGTGGCGGCCTTGAGTTGAGCCAGGTCCGCGCGCGCCTGGTCGGCGTCGTGTTGCGCCGAGTTCATCCTATCGAGGGCGGCGTTCTTTTGCTGGTTGGCGACAAAGAGGAAGATCTCGCTTACCAGCAGCGCCGCGATGCAAAGGCCCAGAAACAGGTCTTTCAGTTTCATGGCTGGTTTCTTTTCGCTGTTTCCGCCCCCGCCGTCAAACACCAAATGCGAAAATCTTCTCAAGAGCAGTTTAAAAAATACTGTAGCCATTCGGGGGAAAAAGAATGAGAAGCGGTCTTTTTGGGTTTTGGCGTCGTTTCGGCTCCCACCTTCGCCCAAAGCTGCAAGGCTACGGCGGGCAAGCAGTTACAGGATTTTCAAACATGCTCCTTCGCTGAAGCCTCGCCAAAACACCAAAAATCCTCGCTCCGAACGGCCACATTATTTTTTAAAACGCTCTATTCGTACCGTAATGATTCGATGGGGTCGAGATGCGCCGCTTTGTAGGCAGGATAGGTCCCGAAAATTACCCCGACAATCGAACAAATCACCAGCCCGATGACCACCCAATCGAACGGGATGACCGGCGCGAATTTAAGTAAACCGGCCAGGGCGTTGCCGCCAAGAATTCCCAGCGCCACCCCCGCCACGCCGCCCACTTCGCACAGTACGATGGCTTCCATGATGAATTGCGCCATGATATTTCTTCTTTTTGCGCCGATGGAGCGGCGGATGCCGATCTCGCGGGTGCGCTCCGTCACCGACACGAGCATGATGTTCATGATGCCGACGCCGGCGGCCAGCAACGCGATGGAACTGATGAGGGCGGCGCCGATGCGAACATCGCGGGTGAAAGAATCAAACTGCGCGATCAAGGAGTCGTTGGAGTCGATCTCAAAATCGTCATCCTGCCCGGGGGGCACTTTGCGAATAACGCGCATGGCTCCGCGCGCTTCCTCCATCGTGGCCTCATAGCTGGCGCGGTCGCGCGCCTGTACAAGGACGTCCAGGCTTCGCCACCGGCCATAACGATTCAGAGCGGTGGTCAGGGGGATGACGGCGAAATTGTCCTGGTCTCCGCCGAGCGCGCCTCCCTGGCCTTCAAGCACGCCGACAACGATGTAATTAATGCCATCAATCTTCACCTGGTCTCCCACGGGTGAACTGTTTGGAAAAATGTTTTCGGCCAGCGCGGCGCCCAGGACACAGACATAGCGAGCGCTGTCCACATCCGCGTCCAACAGGACCCGCCCTTCCGCAGGAATCCAATTGTGGGCGGGGAAAGAGCCGGGCGTATCGCCATAGAGATCCACATCCGGGGCACTGCTTTTATACCGGGTGCTGATTTCTCCCGACCATAAGGTGGATTCCATGCCGACAGCCGCTGGAAGGCTGGTTTTCTCCTGCAACCGCTTTCCCTGCGCCATGGTGATGTCCTTTCGGCGCCAGTATTTTTGGAAATCGGCGTCCGAAGCTCCCAGAAAAAGTCCCGGCCATTTACGGATTACAAAAGTCTGGCTGCCAAGGGAACTTAACTGCCGGTCAATGTCACTCTCCATGGCGCGGATTGCCGTCATCACGACAATGATGGAGAATACACCAATAAGCACACCCAGCAAAGTCAATGCCGACCGCAATTTGTGCGCCGCCAGCGCGCTCATGGCCATCAGAAAACTTTCACGCGCTTCGGCAAAAAATGGGATGTGGTTTCTACTCATTTCGCAACGCATCCACGGGATTCATTCTTGCCGCGCGCCATGCCGGAAAAATCCCGGCTGCCAAACCAGTCAGGCCGGAAAAGAACAGCGCTATGCACACGACCAGCGGTGACATCACCGCCGGCATCGCCTTGCGCAGGAGCAGCGTCGAAGGCCAAGCAATCAGGAGCGCGATGACGCCGCCGATCAGGCAAATGCAGGCCGCCTCGATTAAAAATTGCAACAGGATGGTCCGCCGCTTGGCGCCGATGGCTTTGCGCACGCCGATTTCCCGGGTTCGTTCCGCAACGGAGACGAACATGATATTCATGATGCCGATGCCGCCCACAAAGAGGGATAATCCGGTAATGAACAAGCCGATCACGGCGAGCGTGCCGGCCACGCGATGAAACACCTTTAAAAATTCATCCTGTTGATCAACGGAAAAATTGTCCGGCGCATCCGGCGCAAGGTGGCGCTCGCGGCGCAGAATCCCACGCAGTTCCTCCGTGGCATCGTCCAACTGGCGGAGATTTCTCACCTTGACCTGGATGCTGAAATCGGGACTTTCATTAAAAACAGAAGTGAATTGGGCGAACGGCACGATCGCGCCATCATCTGTGTCTTCGGAAAAACCGCCGATTTTCTCCAGCACCCCAACGACTTCAAATGGGTGCCCACCGACGAAAATTTTTTGGCCGAGCGGCGGTTCGCGCTGGAAAAGATTGGTGGCGAGCGCCGAGCCAATCACGCAGACGGGGCGGCCGCCGTCACATTCCGCCGCGGTCAAAAAGCGGCCATCGGACATGGTGAACCCCCGGGTGATTTGAAATTGTTCCGTCGTGCCGATGACCGGAGCACTGGTCGAATGGCGTCTCTTGTATTTGACCGGTTCTTCGACCTCGGCGACCGGCGCGATGGCTTCGGCAAGGGTCATTTCACGTTGCAAGGCATCAACGTCATCCATCGAAATGGCCGGCCGCTTCATGTCGTCGAACCATTCCTGGCGCGATTCGATGAACCAGCTATAGCGTTGGACGAAGAGCACGTCCGCGCCAATGGTGGAAATGTTTTTGAGGAACGACTGGTTGATGCCTTCAATCGTTGTGCCCATGAGCGTGACCGTGACAATACCGATGACAATTCCCAGCGTGGTCAGCACCGAACGCAACTTGTTCGCGCCGATGGCGCTCCATGAAATCGCCAGGCCTTCCCGCAGTTCGGTCAGAAAATTCATCGGATGAATTTATGGATGATGGGATGGTTGGAGAGATGGCAACGGGTTGGAGCCGTCCACTCTCTCATCCGCTGCAATCAGGCCGTCGCGCAGGCGGATGATTCTGCGGGCGTGTCGCGCCACATCCTCTTCGTGGGTGACCACGACAATCGTATTGCCCTGGGCGGACAGTTGCGCGAACAAGGCTAGAATTTCCGCGCCGGTTTTCGAGTCCAGGTTGCCCGTCGGCTCGTCCGCCAGAATGAGGGATGGTTTGTTGACGAGGGCGCGGGCCACTGCCACGCGCTGCCGCTGGCCACCCGACAATTCGTTCGGCTTGTGATGAATGCGGTCTGCCAGCCCGACATTTTTCAACGCTTCCAGCGCGGTTCTCCGCCGCTCCTCATAGGGAACCGCCGCGTAAATCAGCGGCAGTTCCACGTTGCGCAGCGCGTCGGAGCGCGGCAACAGATTGAACGTTTGGAAAACAAAACCAATCTCCCGGTTGCGGATTTCCGCGAGTTGGTTGTCGTTCATGTCGCTGACATGTTTGCCATTAAGCTGGTAGCTGCCGGAGGTGGGCGTATCCAGGCAACCGACGAGGTTCATCATCGTGGATTTCCCGGAGCCGCTCGGCCCCATGATCGCGACATATTCGCCGCGCTGGATTTCGAGCGAAACCTCGCGCAAAGCATGAACGGTTTCCATTCCCATCTGGTAGCGGCGCGAAATTTTGTCGAGGCGGATCAGGCTCACGGCGACGTTTCCGGGGTTGCCACCGCGGGGCCTTTGACGATTTTCTTGCCGTCATCCAGGTCGCGGCTGATCGCATGATAACCACCCACGACAATTTCATCACCCGCCTTTAAACCATCGGTGATTTCCCAATAGTTATCGTCGCTGATGCCAATCTTCACGGGCACCGCTTTTACGTGGTTCCCCTCGACGACAAACACCACGTCCACCGGTTTTTGAAGCTCGGCCGTCTTCTTTCCATCGGGAGAATTGGTTTTGCCGTCGGCAGAGTTCGCCGGGCCATCGGCGGAAGCCAGGGCATTGGTTGAAAGGGAATTCGTTCCGGCGCGGGTGACGTTCAGTTTTGGTTTTGCCTTGAGCACCCGCGTGGTCACGCTGGCGATGGGCACCGCCAGCGCGTTGGTGCGCGAACGTGTTTGAATTTCCGCCGTCACGGACATTCCCGGACGAAACTGCTCGCTTTCGTTCACGTGAATGCGCACTTGGAATTGCGTGGCAGTCTGCGAACTGGACGACGAGGACGAGGATAGATCGGCGGTCGTGGCAGCGCCGGTGTCCAGCCCTTCCGCGGAACTGCCGACGTCGGTGACGATGCCGGAAAATTTTTTGTCCTGGAAGGAATCCACGTCCAGCGTCGCCTTTTGTCCCGGCTGGATGAGCACCACGTCCATTTCACCCACGTCCACCCGCGCTTCCATTTCGCTCAAATCGGAAATGGTCATGATCTCCGTCCCGGTATTTTCCACCGTGCCCAGGACGCGCTCGCCGAGCTGTGAATTCAAGGTGGTCACCGTGCCATCGAGCGGCGACACGATTGTGGTTTTATTCAACGAGTCCTGCGCGCTGTCCACGGCGGCTTTGGCCATGTCCACCTGGTTGGTCGCGCTTTGAAGTTGTGCGTACGCCACGTCACGCGCCGCCTTGAAGCCGATGAAATCCGATGCGGAGAGCAGCTTGTTGGTGAACAATGCCAGGTTACGCTCATAATCCTCGTCGGCCTTTTCCAGGTTGGCCGCCGCCTGCGCTTCGGCGGCGAGCTGCGATTCGTAACTGGCTTGCGCCTGATTAAGCGCGGCCACATAGACGTCCGGGTTGATCTTCACCAGCAAATCGCCCTTTTTGACGTGCTGGCCCTCCTTGACCGGCAACGCAATGATTTCTCCAGACACCTCGGGACTAATATGGACCTCGACAACCGGATAAATCTTCCCGTTGGCCACGACCGTTTCCGTTATGTTCCTCCGGGCAACCTTTTCGGTCTGCACGATAATCGGAGGCGTTTGATGGCGGAAAATCACCACCAGGGCGATGAACACCGCCGCCAGAAGGATGATGGCGAGAATAATCAGTTTGTTCCGCTTTTTGGGCCGCGGCTTGGAAAGGACCGGTGGGGTTTCCATAATCCGATTTGTCTTTTTTTCTGTCAGTGAATTATCACAAACGGGGCGAAATAAAGCAATCTCAAGAGTGGTCATTGGAAGCTTGAAAAAATTGAGGCCGATGGCGACCCTGTCGTTGTGTTCGAGCATCGCACCAGCCCTCTGTTGCCGCGCAAGTTGTTTTACCGGCGCGTCAGAAACTTTTTCCTCGTCAGCGCCGGTTTATTGGCTGTTGCGCTGGGCATCGGGATGGCGGGCTATCATTGTTTTGAAAACATGAACTGGGTGGATGCCTTCGTGAATGCGGCGATGATTCTTTCCGGCATGGGACCGGTCGGGCAATTGAATACGGATGCCGGGAAGATTTTCGCGGGTTGTTACGCGCTATTCAGCGGGTTGGTCTTCATTTCCGCCGCGGGCATTATGATCGCGCCAATGGCACATCGCGCCCTGCACAAATTCCACATTGAAAGTGGAAGGAAGGATTCCTAGTCAGACGAAACGTTTCGCCCGCTTTTGTCCTTCAGCCAAAAATAATTCAATCAAGGGCGTTTTGCGCCCGTGCCATAGGGCGCCAATAACGACCCTGGCGAAGCCGTTCAATGGCAATGCCTTTACATTCGACGGAAGTGGTTTGCCGGGAACGGCAGGGGACATCCCGATGCCCAGACCGGCGGAGACATAAGCTTCAATCAAATCGGATGAGCTGGCTTCGATGCCGGGGAACCAATCCACGCCCAGCTCGCCCAGTTTTCTCTGAAAATGCCTGCAAATCGCCTCGCTTTGCGGCAGGCAAATCAAGGTCTCATCAATTTTGTCCCGCCGCCATAGCTCCTCCGCCGATTTTATTTCGCTGGCCTTCCCGACCAACAAGACCAGGGGCAATTCCAGCAAGGCCAGCGAATGAATGCCCGCGGCCGGTTTGCTTTCCAGCACGGTTACCGCCAGGTCAATCT
The DNA here is from genome assembly GCA_030044395.1 of Verrucomicrobiia bacterium. Lineage (GTDB taxonomy): Bacteria > Verrucomicrobiota > Verrucomicrobiia > Limisphaerales > UBA11358 > UBA11358. Next base: position 14,969 of record JASHVW010000447.1, on the reverse strand, counting down.
CGTCCTCGAGCAATAATTCTTCGAGTTGTGCCGGGTAACCCTCACGCAGGGACATCTTCAGGCGGGGAAACTTCTTTTTCACCGCTTGAAACAATTCCGGCAAATGCTCGCGCAGGATGATGGTCGAAGCGCCGACGCGGATATGCCGCGCCTGGCCGCCCTGAAGCTCGTCGGTCACCTTGTCGAGATTCGAAAAAAACGGCTGGATGAATTGAAAAAGCTTTTCCCCTTTCTCTGTCAACTCGAACGGCCGCCGCTGAAACAACGTCGCACCGACAAATTCCTCCAGTTGCGCCATCTGGGAACTCACCGCGGGCTGCTGGATGCCGTACGGAATGTTCCGCACCGCCGGCATGATGCCGCCGTGTTTGGCGACGTAATAATAAAGTTCGAGGTGATGGACGTTCATCGAGGCCATCAAGGTTCAGCCAAGTTTTATCCATTTACGCCCCCGAAGCAAGAAACGAGCGACGGCTCGCTTGCGTTGCCCGAGTAAGATCGGAGGGCATGGGCCTTTGGAAAAATTCACTTGCGCCAAACCAATATTGTAATTATTATAGTAACAGTTAGTGGCGGTTAACATACAGTTCTCGATTGCCGTTCACATTCTGGCCGTGCTGGCCTGCGGATGTGATCAGGGTGGTGTCACGTCCGGCCATTTGGCGGAAAGTGTGAACACCAGTCCGAGCTTTGTGCGGCGCATTTTGGCCAAATTGTCCAGGGCAGGGCTGGCCGAGACGGCGACCGGCAAGGCTGGGGCGTGTTGGCTCGCCAAAGAGGCAAGGGACATCTCGTTGCTGGATATTTACAGGGCCGTGGGTGCGCCCAGGGCGATCTCCATCCATTGCTATGACAAACAAAAGTCATGTCTGGTGAGCTGCCACATCAAGGCAGCGTTGGAAAAGGCATTGGATAAGACACAAAAGGCAATGGAGAAAAGCCTGGCAGAGACAAGCCTGGCGCAAATCGTTTCCGTTTTGAAGAAAAGATAAAAACTTGACTTTTTGCCTTTGAATGTTACTTATAAAGTAACAATTAATAAAATACAATCCCAGACTATGAAACAAACCATTGAAATCAATGAGGCGAACCTTGAGAGTGAGGTTCTGCAATCGCCCCAACCGGTGTTGGTGGATTTTTGGGCTGATTGGTGCGGTCCGTGCAAAATGCTCGCGCCATTGCTCGATGAAATCGCCGGCGAACAAGCCGGTGTGAAAGTCGCCAAGGTGAACGTGGACAAGCAACCAGCGTTGGCGGCACGTTTTGGAATTCAATCCATTCCGACGCTGCTCTATTTTTTGCGTGGCGAATTAAAAGACAAAACGGTCGGTGCCATCGGCAAACGGCAAATCGTCTCCAAATTGGAGAAACTCGCCGCGCCGGCATGAACCGCCAAACAGAGACCCAATGAAGATTCCAAATACATTCCAGGGGCGGGGGACGGCGGAGTGGATCCGCTCGTTCAGCCAGACCGATGGAGTTGCCACCGGCATCCCAATTCAGCCGCAGTCAAATGATGACGAATTGCTGGACAGCTATTCCAGGACGGTGACTCGCGTGGTCGAGAAAGTCGGCGCCGCGGTGGTCAATATCCGCGTGCGAAAAACAAACCCAGAAAATCGGCCGGGGGCGGAATCCGGCGGCAGCGGCTCGGGTTTTGTTATCGCGCCGGACGGTTTTATTCTAACAAACAGCCACGTCGTTCATGGCGCGGTCAAGCTGGAGGTGACGCTGGCGGATGGTCAGGTGTATGGCGCCAGCCTGGTTGGCGAAGATCCGGAAACAGATTTGGCTGTGATTCGCATCTTTGCATCGCAATTGGCCCATGCGCATCTGGGCGATTCAAACTCGGTCCGCGTCGGACAGATCGCGGTGGCGATCGGCAGTCCATTCGGATTTCAGCACACGGTGACGGCGGGGGTGGTCAGCGCCCTGGGCCGGTCCATGCGCTCACAATCCGGCCGGCTGATTGACAACGTCATCCAGACCGATGCGGCGCTGAATCCAGGCAACTCCGGCGGTCCGCTGGTGAATTCGCGAGGCGATGTCATTGGCGTGAACACGGCCATTATTTTGCCTGCGCAAGGGATATGCTTTGCCATCGCCAGTAACACGGCTGAATTCGTTACGGCATGGCTGATCAAGGATGGCCGGATCCGGCGCAGCTGGATTGGGGTCATCGGCCAGAACGTTCCCATTCACCGGCGGGTGGTGCGGTTCCATCGGTTGTTGGCCGAGCAGGGAGTGCTCGTCGCGGGGGTTGAAGCCGGCAGTCCCGCGGGCCGCGGCGGTTTGCGCGAAGGCGACGTCATTGTCGCCTTTGGCGGTGAAGCAGTGTCCAGCATTGACGAATTGCATCGGCATCTGGTTGCCAGGGTCATTGGGGTTCCCTCATTGGTCACCGTCATCCGGCACACGGAGAAACTGGACGTGGTGGTGACGCCGGAAGAATTGATCCGGCAAGAGCAGAAGAACTGAGGAAGCAACTGATGATTGGCGATTGCCGATGGAATCCATTCGAAATTCCGGAAGATCAATCATCCATTGCCACTTTCCGTCATCTTCGGAAATTATTTCCCGCCTTTTCGCACCTGTTCCTTTTTCTCCTCCAGCTCGGCCTGCAGCTTTCTGCGTTCGGAAATCAATTGTTCGCGCAGTCCATGCTCCTTTTCAAAATCATCGGCGGATTTGGCGATTTCAGCATTCAACGCGATTTCCCGCTCGGCGACCTTCGCGGCATATTTGGAATCCAATCCCGCCAATTCCTTTTTCTGCGCATCGGACAGTTTTGTGCCGGGCGCCGTTTTGTTCAGACGCTCCATCGCCAATTCGTAAGCTGTTTTCATTAATTTAATTTGTTGATCCGTCCGTTCTTTTCTTTTTCCATGGTTGACTTGGAAATTTCACCGGTTGCGGCGCTTGTTTGGCCATTTGCAGTTCGGAATCCTGCGCCGCGGCGGGAGCTTTTTTTGCGTCTTCGCGCCACGATTCAATTTTTGCCTGCAACCCGTGATGTTCCGCCTTCGCCTTGTCCCCCGCCTTCATGTAAAAGAGCGAGAGATTCGTATGCGCCAATTGCTCTTGCGGCCGCAATTTCTCCGCCTTGAGGCCCTCGGCAATCGCGGACGCATAATCGCCCTTGCGATAATACGCCATTCCCAAGGCCAATTGCGCGTCGAAATGTTCCGGCGATTGCGCGAGGACGCTTTTCAACTTCACAATCGCGCTGTCAAATTCACCGCGGCTGAAATCGAACATCGCATCATCATATTCCTCGATCATAAGAGTACCGAAATCAATGGCTAAAGACTAATGGAGGCATTGGCGAGGCTGGTCATTGGGGCTTAGGCATTGGTCATTCCGGCAACACCGGCGCCATCGCGCCGCCCCGGCCTCTCCAGCACCTTCTCCACCCCGCTCATTGACGGGTGCTCATGCCCGTCCATCTGTGTCCTCTTTGCGGCGCAGATCTTTTTGTAGGTGGCCAGGGCCAGCAGCGGCCAGGCATTGCGGTAAATATCGTACTTCAGATAAAAGACCTTGGGAAATCCCGTGCCGGTGGTTTCGTGCTCCGTCCATGAGCCGTCCGGATTTTGCGTGCGGATAAGGTATTCGACGCCGCGTTTGAGGGCTGGATTCTCCGGATCATCGAAGGCGCAAAGGCCCATGACGGCCCAGGCGGTTTGCGAGGCAGTGCTGGGTCCCTGTCCTTTGTAAATCGGGTCGTCATACGTATTGCAGCGTTCCCCCCAGCCACCATCGTCCAATTGAACGCTCTCGAGCCAGAAGCGGGCGCGTTGCAGCCATTCCTCGTCCATATTCCAATTCATGGCGCGCAGGCCGCGCAAAGTCTGCCAGGTACCGTAAATGTAATTAACTCCCCAACGGCCGTACCATGAACCGTCCGGCTCCTGGTGCTCGCGGACGAATTCAATCGCACGCCGGATTTGCGAATTTTTGGCGTCCCAATTCTCGTACCCAACCAATTCGAGAATACGCGCGGTAATGTCGGCGCATTCGGGATCGAGCATGGCATTATGGTCGGCGAAGGGCACCTTTTCCAGGAGGTTCTTCGTGCAATCCTTGTCGAAGGCCGCCCAGCCGCCGTCCTTGCATTGGAACGACATCATCCATTTCAGGCCGCGCTGGAAACATTCGTCGCGCCTTTGGCGATTGTCGGTGGGAATTTTCCGCAACGCCAGCAACACCATCGCCGTGTCGTCCACATCCGGGTTCCATTTGTTATTGAATTCAAAGACCCAGCCGCTCGGCTCTACGTTGGCGGGATTTTTGTGAATCCAATCGCCGGCAAAACGGATTTCCCGGTCCATCAGCCATTCGGCGCATTTTTTCATCGCGGGATGATTTTCCGAAATGCCGGATTCGTGCAGGCAAATGGCGACGATGGCGGTGTCCCAAACCGGCGAGAAACAAGGTTCGATGCGGAGCGAATCCTTGTTCACATGCTGAAGGCGTTTGAGTTCATTCCACTCGCGTTTCAAAACTGGATGGTCCTCCGGATAACCGAGCGCCTTGAGCGCGATGACGGAATTGAGCATCGCCGGAAAAATCGCAGCCAGGCCATCGGCGCCTTCGAACCGTTCAAGCATCCATCGCTCGCATTTCTTTAGCGCCATTTTGCGGAAGGGATGGATTTTATGTTCGGCGAACCATTCGGCAAATTTGTGCAGGCGATCGAGCCAGAGGAAAAAATTCCGCCACGAAATTTTTTCCGGGTCGGGCGCCAGCGCCAATTCGCGTTCGTTGACGCCCTCTGGATACAATTCGTCCAGGTTCACCGGCACGGGGCGGGTGGGCTTGAAATGGTTGATAATCGCCAGCGGCACGAGCATTCCCCGCGACCAATTGCTCATGTCCCAGAAATTAACGTGGAACCATTTGCCCAGCAGGAGGACTTCGCAGGGGATCGTCGGCACGTATTCCCACGAGAAAAGGCCGAGCAACGCGAGATATAATTTGGAGAACGTGTTCATGCGCGGCACGCCGCCGAGGCTCAAGGCCAACTGCCGCGCCCGCAACATCCGCGGGTCCGTCACGCGCACGCCGGCAAGTTTGAGGGCAAGGTAGGCCTTGATGGTGGCGTTTATTTCCGACGGGCCGCCGTAATAAATATTCCAGCCGCCGTCGGGCAATTGCATCGAGAAAATGTGGGCGACCGCCTTGCGCTGCCAGTCCTTGTCCACGCTGCGGTCCCAATGATGATACAAGACCATGTCCGAGACGAGCGTGGAATCCACCATCAACTCGCCGTTCCAGTAGCCCTCCGGCTTTTGCTCGCCCAGCAGAAATTCTTGCGAGCGCAAAATGGCCCCGCCCACGTGCTTTTCCAAATCAGTCTCCCATCGGGCCGATGCGTCCAATTGCGCCGGCTGAACCCTGATTTCTCTGTCAGTCAACACGCGCATAACTTGCCATTTGGCTGGAAACTGTAAAGAATTTACTGCTTCCGCCGCGCCCGGCGTTTTCGGTACTGCGCGATATGTGGTAGCATTTAATCGGGCGATTGATGATGATGAAATCAAAGCAAATGAAAGACTGATATGGCACAAGCAATAATGGACCCGGAGAAAGTCCGGCGGTTCGCCGACGAATTGCAGCGGTTCAACACGGACCTCGAGAACCGGCTGATTCTGTTGCAGGCGCGGTTTGGCTCCCTGGCCGACACCTGGCAGGACCAGGAACACGAAAAATTCTCCGAGGAATTCAAGACGGCAATGAAAGCACTGAAGAAATTCATCGAAGTTTCCAAAGAACACACGCCGTATCTGTTGCGCAAGGCGCAGCGCATTGAAGATTACTTGCGGCAACGATGAACTCCTCTCCCTCCCCTCCGCCCAACGCCCAGCGGACTCGCGACGCGGAAAGGAAAGGTCCGTGGAGGGAATAAATCACCATGGCAACGCAGGCCCAAATCACGTCCGTCGAAGCGATTGAATTGTTTCGCGCCGCGCTGATTGTGTTCACGAGCCAGGCGCGCCCCGCCCTTGAGGAAGTCTCCGGCGAAGTCGTCCGCACGCGGCTGTGGCTGCAAAACGAGCAGCGGCATTTCTGGGAGGCCCAATTGCGCGCGCGAAACAAAAAGCTGGAACAGGCGCGGCAGGAATTGTTCACCGCCCGGCTGTCGGAGTTTCAGGAAACGACATCGCTCCTGCAAATGGCCGTCCGACGCGCCAGCCAGTCGGTCCAGGAGGCCGAGGACAAGTTGAAATTGCTCAAGCGTTGGGACCGCGAACTGGACAACCGCTCCGCTCCACTCCTGAAGGAAATCGAACAGTTGCACGGCTTCCTGACAGCCGACGTTCCGGCCGCCGTCGCTTTGCTCACGCAAATCATCCAGACGCTCGACGCCTACACCGGCGTCGTTGCCCCCAGGCCGCAGGAGAAAGCCCCATGAGCGCGATTGCCAGCAAAAGCAAACTCATCGCCGCCACCAAGGAACTGTCGCTTAAATGGCAGGACACCAAAACTTATTGGCGCGATGAAAAGAGTCTTGAGTTCGAGCGCAAATATTTGCAGGAGCTTTTTATCAGCGTGGAAAAAGCGGTCAGCGTGATTGAAAAGCTGGACGAATTGCTGAAGAAAATCAGGAGCGATTGCGAGTAACCTTCATACTCGCGTCCCGGCCAATTTTCGTTTAGTTTCCTTTGCCAGCAAACATCGTGAACAGCCAATCCGGAGTCAGTCAGACGCTCGCCCTATTGGAGGCATTGAAAAATGCCGTCCGCGATTTCGCCGCGCGCGAAGAAAGGCTGAATGCCGACTTTAATGCGCGGACCGCCGCCGCAACCAAATTGGCCGATGACGCCGCCATCGAGCGAAGCAGAAAACTGGCCGAGAACGCAGTGGACGAAGATACCCGCTTCGCTGAGGCCAAGGCCCGGCTTGAAGCTGCTGCCGACCATCGCAAGGCCCGGATTTCGCGCGCCCAGGCCGCTGTCCGCAGGGAGTTGACCGAGCAAATCGGCACGCGGAGCGGCCAGTTAAAGGAAAGGGTCCAGATCAAATCGCGGGAAGCCGAACAAAACCGTGACGAGGCATTGGCGGAAGCGGGAGCGACCGTGGAAAGCTTCCGGCAAAAATCAGGCGACGCCGCCGGGCGCCTGAATGTCCTCACCCATTCCGTTCGGGCAGCCTTCCGCGGTTATGGAGGTTTCCGCCGGCTGCTTTCGCCAAAACGCCAGTGGCCGGAACCGGACCTGTCGCCGGACGAAGACAAATTGTTCGCCCAATTTGAGGATTTGGAGAAACGATTGGGCGATGATTTGGCGAAGTTCAAACAGAATTTGTTGCCGCAGATTTTCAGGTATCTTCCGGTCTGGCTATGGGGCTTGCTGCTTCCTGGTTTTGCGGCGGGGGTTGCGGCCCTTCAGCATTTCGGATTCAAGGCTGCTGATGCCGTTCCGCAGCCGGCGGTCATTGCCGCGGTGGTGGCGTTTGTGGCGGTTTTAATCATCCACGTTCTCGGCGGACGGAGCGCCAAATCCGCCGCCACGCTGATTGCCGGCAACCTGACCCAGGCCGGGCGGTTTCTCGACATCGCGGCGCAAAAGGCTGAATTGCATTACCAGCAGGAACAGGCGCGGATTAAAACCGAATTTGACACCGCCATCCGCAACATCAACCTCGAATGGCGCCAGGCGACCCGCCGGGCGCGAACCGGGCAAAGCGCGGTGGAAGTGGATGTGCGCGCTGCCAAAATCCTCCAAAGGAACGAGAAAAAGTTTCGCGGCCACTTTGAGCGACTGGAAAAAGAACGCGCCGAAAATCTCCGCCGCATTCGTGAGCAATCCAACGAAGAAGCCAGGAAATTCTCCGAGGCAGAGGCGGCCAACATAGCCAGACTGGAAGCGGAGTTCCAGTCCGGCTGGCTGGCGCTGGAAACGGATTGGAAAAATACCATCCAACCCATCTACGAAAAAATCCGCTCGGCGAATTCCGAAACGGAAAAGACATTTCCCGCATGGGACTCCTGCGCGTGGAAGAACTGGACGCCACCGCGGGAATTCAAGAACGCGGCGAAATTCGGGCGATTGGAATTGGATGTGGCGAAATTCGCCGAAGTTTTGCCCAGGGACAACCGGCTGGCGCTTCCCGTGCCGGCGGTTTCGGTCCCGCTGACGCTCGCCTTTCCCCTGGAAGGCTCAATTCTCTTTGAGACGAACAAGGGTGGCGAGACCGAGGCGGTCGCCGCCATCAACGATATCATCTTTCGCCTGCTGTCGGCTACGCCACCCGGCAAAGTCAGTTTTACCATTTTTGACCCGGTGGGCCTCGGTCAAAATTTTGCCGCGCTGATGCACCTGGCGGATTACGAGGAAGGCTACATCAACAGCCGCATCTGGACGCAATCGGCGCAATTCGAGGAAAAACTGGCCGAATTGAACGAGCACATGGAAAAGGTCATCCAAATGTATTTGCGCAACGAATACCCCACCATCGCCGATTACAACGCGCAAGCCGGCAGTATCGCCGAGAAATATCATTTTCTGGTCATTGCGTCCTTCCCGGTAAATTTCACCGACACGGCGGCCAGGCGGTTGCGCAACATCGCCGCCAACGGCGCGCGTTGCGGCGTTTATCTGCTCGCGCATTGGGACCAGCGCAATGCCCCGCCGGCCGACTTTGTTCCGGATGAAATGCGGAAGAATTCCGTCCGCCTGATCCGCGTCGAGAAGAACTTTCAACTGGCCAACTGGCGCGAGTCCGGCTCTCAAATCGTCCTCGATTCTCCTCCTCCACCCGAATTCGCCACGAAATTCTTGCATGACGTCGGCGAGAGCAGCAGGAATTCCACGCGCGTGGAAGTGCCCTTCCAGCAGGTCGCGCCGGCGGACGGCAGGATTTGGAGCCAGGAAACCACGGAGGAACTTCGGGTGCCGATCGGCCGCTCAGGGGCGACGAAATTTCAGTATCTGGAAATTGGCAAAGGCACGCGGCAGCATGCCCTGATTGCCGGCAAAACCGGCTCGGGCAAATCCACGTTGTTCCATATCATCATCACCAACCTTGCCCTCTGGTGCAGCCCGGAACAGGTGGAGTTTTATCTCGTGGACTTCAAAAAGGGCGTCGAGTTCAAATGCTATGCGAGCCGCAGATTGCCCCACGCAAAAGTGGTGGCGATCGAAAGTGACCGCGCCTTTGGATTGAGCGTGTTGCAGCGCGTGGACGATGAATTGCGCCGCCGCGGCGATTTATTCCGCCAGCTCGGCGCGCAGGACCTGGCCGGCTACAAACGCGCGGGCGGCAAGGAAGCAATGCCGCGCTGCCTGCTCCTGATTGACGAGTTCCAGGAATTTTTCACCGAGGAAGACCGCGTATCGCAAGGCGCGGCGGTTTTGCTCGATCGCATTGTGCGCCAGGGGCGCGCCTTCGGCATTCACGTGCTGCTCGGCTCGCAAACGCTGGGCGGCGCTTACACCCTGGCCCGCGCGACGATTGGACAAATGGTCATCCGCATCGCCCTCCAATGCAACGAGGCCGACGCCTATCTGATCATGGACCAGGACAATCCCGCGCCACGATTGCTCTCGCGCCCCGGCGAAGGCATTTACAATGACGCCTCGGGCTCGCTGGAAGGCAACAGTCCGTTTCAGGCCGTCTGGCTGGCGGAAGATGTCCGCGACCAGTACCTCGCCATGGTACGCCAACGCGCTGATGACAGAAAATTTCCCGGGCCATTTGTGTTCGAGGGCAGCGCGCCGGCGGATGTGCGGGAAAATCTGCTTCTGCGCGACTTGCTGCAAACGGTCCCGGCGAAGGTGCCCGTCCAACCGCGTGTCTGGCTGGGCGCGCCTAACTCCATCAAAGGGCCCACCGAAGCGGTTTTCCAGCGGCAGAGTGGCAGCAATTTGTTGATTGTCGGCCAAAGCGACGAGCGGTCGTTGACGATTTTAGCCGTGGCGCTGGTCTCGCTGGCGGCGCAATTGTCCAAGAATGCGAAGGCTTATGTTTTTGACGCGACACCGCGGGAATCGTCCGACCGCGATTTTCTCGAACGAATCACCCGGGCAGTTTCGTCCGAGGTCATCCATGTCAATAATGCCAATCTCGCCGGGATGATGGCCGCGTTGGCTGATGAATTGAAAGGCCGCGCCGATGAAACATCCGGGCCGGAAATTTTCCTGTTCATCAATGGATTGCAAAATTTCAAAAAGCTGCGGCAGGAGGATGAATTCAGCTTTTCCTCCGGCGATTCCGGCGCGCCAAACCCCGCGGCGATTTTGCAAAGCCTCATCAGCGACGGCCCCGCCCTCGGCCTCCATGTGCTCGCCACGTGCGATACTTACAACAACGTGAACCGTTTTCTCGGACGCAAGACATTGGCGGAATTTGAGATGCGGGTGCTGTTCCAGATGAGCGCGAGCGACTCGGCGAGCCTGATTGATTCGCCGGATGCCGGTTCACTGGGCATGCATCGCGCGCTTTATTATAACGATCGCGAAGGCTACACAGAGATTTTCCGCCCGTATGCGCGGCCGGGAAATGACTGGATCGAGGAAATTCGGAAGGCGCGCTAAAACGATGTTTTCAAAATCCGTTCTCTCCTTACTTGCCGGATTTTTCTGCCTGTGCCATGCGATGGCCGATGATCTGGACTTGTGGTATCAGCAGCCCGCGAAGAATCCCATGACCGAAGGCCTGCCCATCGGCAACGCGCGGATGGGTGCATTGATCCTGGGCGGCCCGCAAACCGAGCGGATTGTCCTGGATGAAGACAGCTTGTGGACTGGCGATGAAAATCCGTCAGGCGATTACAACACGATGGGGGCGTATCAATATCTCGGAGACCTCTTCATCCATCTTCAGGGACAGCAGAATGTTTCCAATTATCAGCGCGATCTGGACATTTCCGATTCGCTGGCGCACGTGCGTTACACCGCCAACGGCATAAAATACACGCGCGAATTTTTTTGCAGCCATCCGGCCGGGGCGATGGTCGTCCGCTTTTCCGCGAACAAGCCCGGCCGTTATGCCGGCAGCATTGAACTGAAGGATTCGCATGGCGTGCAGACGATTGCTTCAGGGAACGAACTGGCTTTTAGCGGGCACCTCACGAATGGATTGAAGTATGAATGCCGGGTGATGATCCTGCCGGACGGCGGGTCGGTGGCGGCGAACGGTCCGTTGCTTGAATTCAAAGATTGCGACGCGTTTACCCTGCTGGCGGCGTCCGGAACGGACTATGCCATGGATGATGCGGCACATTTTCGCGGCAACGATCCTCATGCGGTCATTGCCGCGAATTTGCGGACCGCCTCAAAAAAGGGTTATTACGAATTGAGATTGGAACACGTCTGGGATTTTCAATCGCTGTTCAAACGGGTGACGGTGAGTTTTGGACGGTCGTCCGCCCAACAACGGGCGATGCCGACCGATCGGCGCAAAATCGCGGCGGGTAAAACAGTGGATCCGGAACTCGAGGCGTTATTGTTCCAATATGGCCGCTATCTGATGATCTCCTGTTCGCGTCCCGGAGGATTACCCGCGAATTTGCAGGGGCTTTGGAACGATTCCAACAAGCCGCCATGGAGTTCCGATTATCATGCGAACATCAATGTCGAGATGAATTACTGGCCGGTCGAGGTGGCGAACCTTTCGGAATGCCAGTTACCCTTCTTGACCCTTGTGGACAGCCAGCTTCCAGCCTGGCGCCGGGCGACCGACCTATCACCGGAATGGAGAACCGCTTCCGGTGAAATGACCACACGCGGTTTCGCCATCCGCACCTCGCACAATATTTATGGAGGGATGGGGTGGAAATGGGATGACACAGCGAATGCGTGGTATTGCCAGCATTTCTGGGAGCACTTTGCCTTTGCGCGCGACACCAATTTTTTGCGGACGATGGCGTATCCGGTCATGAAGGAGACATGCGAGTTCTGGCAGGACCATTTGAAGACGCTGTCTGATGGCCGGCTCGTCGTGCCGAACGGATGGTCGCCGGAGCATGGCCCCGTTCAGGACGGCGTCAGTTATAATCAAGAGATTGTCTGGGACCTGTTTGACAATTACGTTCACGCCTGCGACGTGTTGGGCGTGGACAAGGATTATCGCGATGCCATTGCTGCGATGCGGGATCGTCTGGCAACACCCGGAATCGGCAGTTGGGGACAATTGCTGGAATGGTTGCACGAATTGCACGACCCCGCGCATCCGGAACTGGATACGCCCGATGACCATCACCGGCATACCTCGCATCTGTTTGCCGTCTATCCCGGTCACCAAATCAGCGTGGATAGGACTCCGGCGCTGGCAAAAGCGGCGAAAGTTTCGCTCGACGCGCGCGGTATTACCGGCGACGTCCGCGAATGGTCGCTGGCGTGGCGGACCGCGCTTTACGCGCGGTTGCGGGACGCTGAAGACGCGCATCGAATGGTGCAAGACATGTTTGCTGTGCGCGACCCGGCCGCCGGCGAATATTTTACGTGCCCCAACCTTTTTGGATTTCATCCACCCATGCAGATTGACGGTAACTTCGGCATTACCGCCGCCATCTGTGAAATGCTGCTGCAAAGCCAGGACGGCGAATTGGATTTGCTGCCGGCCCTGCCTGCGGAATGGCCAGACGGCTCGGTGAAAGGACTACGGGCGCGCGGCGGATTTACGGTGGATGAAGAATGGAGAAAAGGAAAATTAGTGACCGCGACCATCCGCAGCGCCATCGGCGGCGCGGTGCCGGTGCGTTACGACGGCATTGTCAAACAAATTGAAATCAAGCCCGGCAAAGCGATAAAGCTGACTGGAGAGCTGGACTAAAGAGAAAAAGTTTTCTCCAACATGGCGCACATCCACGAAAAAATTGATTTCACCGTCGCGATTTTTGTCGTCCATGGCGAAAAAATCCTGCTCGTCCACCACCGCAAGCTGGACAAATGGCTGCCATTGGGCGGGCACATTGAATTGGACGAGGACCCGGAGCAGGCGGCGTTGCGCGAGGCAAGGGAGGAAGGCGGTTTTGACGTGGAACTGCTCGGACGACGCCCGCCCACCACGTCGCCCGGAACCCGGGCGCTCCTCGCCCCGCGCTTTCTGGACATCCATCGCATTACCGAAACCCACGAACATATCGGCATGATGTATTGGGCCCGGCCAAAAAATTCCGCCGTGGCGAAATGCGCCATCGCCGAACATCACGATATTCGCTGGTGTTCAACGGCTGATTTGGAGATGCTTCAACCGCCGATGTCGGCCGCGGTCAAGTGGTATTGCCGCAAAGCCATCGAAGAAATTTCCGAATGGAAATGACCGCGCGCCAGAAAATCAGGTTCTCCTGCTACACCCTCGTTTGCGTGAATTCCTTCGCGACGGTTCTTTATTTCAATTACCTGTATTTTTTAATGCGGCAACAATTTGGCTTCGGCGACAAACGCAATTTCGCGCTCGCCGCCGCCCTGGGACTCATTTACAGCGTGGCCGCCTGGTGGGGGGGACGGATCGCGCAGCAACGCGGCTACTTTTTCTCCCTCAAAATCGGCTTCGCCGTCATGGCCGCCGGGCTGGCCGCCTCCTGGCTCCCTGAATTCGCAATGGGTAAAATCCTGGCCGCCTGCGCCGTAACGATCGGCATGTGTTTCATCTGGCCGACCCTGGAAGCTCTTGTCAGCGACGGCGAATCCGCTGCGAATTTGCCGCGCGCCGTCGGCTCTTACAATGTGGTTTGGGCCCTCACCAATGCCGTTGCTTATTTTGTCGGCGGAACACTGATCGAAACGTTCGGATACAAAATTATTTTCATCCTGCCGCTCGCGCTCGTGCTGGGACAATTGGGCCTGGTGTTCTGGCTGCAGGAACAGGCCACGGAAATGGCGCGCGAAGCGGTGAATATCCTCTCGGAGCCGTCCACGCCGCCGCCCGAACCGCATCGTCCGGCGTCGCCGCGCGCCCGGGTGTTTTTGCGGATGGCCTGGCTGGCCAATCCATTCGCCTACATCGCCATCAATACGCTCATCGCTGCCATGCCCGGCATCGCAGCCAAATTTCATTTGTCGCCGATGTCCGTCGGTTTCGTCTGCACGCTCTGGTGCTTCGTCCGAGTCGGCGCCTTCGCCGCGCTCTGGCACTGGACGGATTGGCATTACCGCTTTGGCTGGCTCGTCGCGGCATTTCTCGCGCTCATTGCGTCCTTCGCGGTCATTCTTCTCTCTCCGAATCTTGCCGTGCTCATTGTCGCCCAAATCTTTTTCGGCGTCGCCATCGGGCTGATCTATTATTCCTCGTTGTTTTATTCGATGGACGCGGGTGACGCCAAAGGCGAACACGGCGGCATCCATGAGGCGGTGATTGGCATTGGCAACTGCCTCGGTCCGGCGGTCGGCGCGCTGTCGCTGCAATTCCTGCCGGGGTTTCCCGATAGCGGCGCGATTGCCGTGAGCGCGCTTCTGCTGTGCGGCTTTGGCGGCCTCCTGGCGATAGGGCAAACCTCAAAATAAAGAATTCTCAATTCCTTTGCGCCTTTATCTCTTCGTGTCTTTACGTTAAAACAATCCCATGCAAGTTGAACGCAAGACTTTGGACGACCGCGCGCAGATGACGGAGCTGGAGCGCATCCGGCACTCGTGCGCCCATGTCATGGCCACCGCCATTTTGCGGCTGTGGCCCGAAGCCCAATTCGCCGCCGGCCCGCCGGTGGAAAATGGATTTTATTATGACGTGGACCTGACGCACCGAATTTCGCCGGAGGATTTTGAGGAAATCGAGGCCGAGATGAAAAAAGAGATCAAGGCCAACCATCCATTCGAAAAAATCGTCGTCACGCGCGAACAGGCGGTCAAGGATTCCGAAAGCGGCCGGCTAGGCGGGCTGGCCGAACGTCCGGGCAATCCCAGCAAATTCAAGCTCGGCAATCTCGAAGCGATTCCCGATGGCGAGCCGATTTCATATTACAAGAACGGCGATTTCATTGACCTGTGCGCCGGGCCGCACGTGATGCGCACCGGCAACATCGGCGC
>JASHVW010000446.1 GCA_030044395.1 Verrucomicrobiia bacterium | reverse complement strand
AAAAACGCGCAGCTCATCCACGACATCAACAAATCCGCGGCGCTCCTTTGTTATGAACTTTGCCGGGAAAACGGAATCCAATCTCCGGCGCTCGACCGTCTGGTGCGGTTGAACAATATTGCCGATCTGTTCCTCGAAGACGACCCGGATTTTGCGCTGGCCGGCGATTATGCGAATCTGGTCAAGACCTATCAGTTTTGGAACCTCCATGCGCTCATCGGCGGCGAGATTGAAAAGTTGCTCGATCACCCGTTGCTCGAAGTGATGGCGGTGAAACGGCGGGTCGAAATCCCGCTCGGATTTGAATGGAGCAAGTCAAATATCACGGAAATCTCGCCGTCGGTCGGCCTGGTGGACACCGTGGTCGGCAACAACAATCTGGTCGTGCATCAATTGCTGGAAAAGCAGGCAACAAAATACTCCACGCTCGTCACGTTGTTCCGGCGCGGAAATGTGGTTTTTGCGAGCTTCCGCAGCCGCAACAACGGCGACGCGCTAAAAGTCGCGGAAAAATTTCAGGGCGGCGGCCACGCCAACGCCGCCGGCGCCATCCTGCCCAAATCCATCCGCAACATTCCGGATGCGGTCGAATACCTGCGCCAAATCCTGAACGCAAAACCAAGCACTCCATTGAACAGCCTGGAATCCCTGTTCGCGCGCATTGAAGTTGAAAAAAAATAGCTTAAAACTGGTGCGGATAGCAGGACTTGAACCTGCACGCCTTGCGGCACTACCACCTCAAAGTAGCGTGTCTGCCAATTCCACCATATCCGCACATGATGAACAATGAAACAGATGAAAGCCGACCACGCAAGTTGAATCCTTCATTCGCCAAAAAGCCATTGCCAGCCGCGTTGAAGGCCTGGTTGGGCGGGATTGAATATTTCGCCGGGCTTAGGCCCCAGATCAATCTGCATGAGTATGCCAACGCTGTTCGCGCCCCGCTGCCCGTCCCGGATCGCGTTAATGCCATAGCCATAATCCAACAGCACCTTCATGTGATTCCCGGGCGAATGGTATAAAATGCCGCCACCCACCCCGGAATTCCAATTGCCGGGCTGCCCCTCTCCCCCCAAATAA
Source organism: Verrucomicrobiia bacterium (assembly GCA_030044395.1). Lineage (GTDB taxonomy): Bacteria > Verrucomicrobiota > Verrucomicrobiia > Limisphaerales > UBA11358 > UBA11358. Next base: position 8,257 of record JASHVW010000446.1, on the reverse strand, counting down.
CTGACCGCCGCCGTCGAGGCGTTGAGATCCACACTCCAATGCATTCGTTTGTCAATGGGCACCAGATACGACCCGTTGAGCAGGACAAATTGCCGGGCGCTGAGTTCCTGATAAAAATAACCCGGCAACGACAGCGGGTACTCTGCGATGAGCGGCAGGAACCCACCCAGGCGATAGGCGCTGAAACGGTCGGCATCCAGGCTGGTGCCGGCGGTCAGGCGTACATAGAAATTTTGCTCCGTATTCGTCATCGTGTAGGACAATGCCGCTTCCGTCCAAAACAAGTGCGATTGCTCATTGAGTTCGCGGTCGCCGGAATATCCATAAGCGCCGGCGTCCGTTCGATAGTGGCCCTCATACCAGACAGATAATTCCATCGCCAACGCCGGCAATAACACCGGTTCAATGCCGCCCCAGCGCAGACCCGCGCGCAGGCTCAAATCATCGTGGTTGTTCGGCAATTGAAAAGTCGAAGCGGTGTCATCGTCTCGATCGTAAATGGAATAATGCGAGGTGCCTTCCACGACGAGATTAAGCGGGATCAGGTCCTTGGGATTGAACAAGTGGTAAATATCAAACGAAACCTCGCCGCCGTTCCCGTCGAATGATTCGGCTGGATAATAGATGCCACCGCGGATTTCATTGTAACTGTCCGCAAACCCGCCGCCGGCGAAGCCAACGGCAAAATCGGTATTCGGCCCCAAACCGCCGACGAATCCAAGATTGGAGTCCACATACGTCGGCGCCACGGTCAGGCGCAATGTCAGGTTCGTCCGCAAAAAGTCCGGTTGGTTGTGATAGTAATACGCATAACCGGAAAAAGGTTGGTGGCCTTCAAACGCCTGGTTATAACCAAATTGGATCAGATTCCGCGAGACGGGATCAATCTGCGCGGACGTTAACAGCGGCAGGAACAGCGACAGCCAAGAAAGCCGTTGCCCGAGTCGTTTCACCCTCCTTAAGTAGCGCACCGCGAGCATTTCGGCAAGTATGAATACTCCCCTCTGGACATGCGAATCCATTTCCGGCTTACTATACCGCCGATGCCGCTGAATTCTGAAATTTTGCAAAAAGCCAAATCGCTGGGTTTTTCGGACCGCCAAATCGCCCATCTGACGGGGAAAACCGAGGACGACATCCGGGGGTTGCGAAAGAAGTTGAAGCTCGTCCCCAGCTACCGCCTCGTGGATACCTGCGCCGCTGAATTCGAAGCTTACACGCCTTATTATTATTCCACTTACGATTGCGGCGATGACGAGGTCAAAAAAAATTCCGCCAGGAAAGTAATGATTCTGGGAGGCGGCCCCAACCGAATCGGGCAGGGCATTGAATTCGATTATTGCTGCGTCCATGCAGCATTCGCGCTCAAGGAAGATGGATTTGAAACCCTCATGGTCAATTCAAACCCCGAGACGGTTTCGACCGATTACGATACGAGCGACAAATTGTTTTTTGAGCCGCTCACGCTCGAAGACGTGCTCCATATCTATGAACGGGAAGAATGTTGGGGGGCCATCGCCCAATTTGGCGGGCAAACGCCTCTCAATCTGGCCCTCGGCCTGCAAAAAAACGGCGTCAACATCATTGGCACCTCGCCGCAAAGCATTGAAATCGCCGAGGACCGGAAATTGTTCGCCGCGATGCTTGATAAATTGAAGATTCCGCAACCGCCCAATGGAATCGCCATAAATGAGCCCGAAGCGCTGGCCGTCGCCAAAAAATTGACCTATCCGATACTCGTCCGGCCCAGTTTCGTCCTCGGCGGCCGGGCGATGCAAATCGTCTATTCCGATGCCGATCTCTCGCATTACATGAAATTTGCCGTGGAAGCGTCGCCGGAGCGTCCAGTCCTGGTGGATAAATTCCTTGAAGACGCCACAGAAGTGGACGTGGATTGCATCGCTGACGTCGGTCATTACAAGAATCCGAATCGTGGCGCCATTGTCATCGGCGGCATGTTGGAACACATCGAATTTGCCGGCGTACACTCCGGCGACGCCGCGATGGTTTTGCCGCCGCACACCCTCTCAAAAAAGGTCATTGCCACCATCCGCGAATTTACCCATGCGATGGCGCGCGAATTGAAGGTCATTGGCTTGATGAACGTGCAATATGCCATCAAGGGCGAGAAGGTATTCGTGCTCGAAGTCAACCCCCGCGCCTCGCGCACCGTTCCATTTGTTTCCAAGGCGATCGGTATCCCCCTCGCCAAGCTTGCCGCCAAAGTGATGGCGGGAAAGACATTGAAACAATTGAAATTTACAAAGGAAATCTGGCCAAAATACTGGGCAGTCAAGGAATCCGTGTTCCCTTTCAATCGTTTCCACGGCCAGGATATATTGCTCTCGCCAGAAATGCGTTCCACCGGCGAGGTAATGGGGTTGGACGCCGAGCTGGGGATTGCCTACGCTAAATCGCAGATGGCGGCGAACTCTTCATTGCCTCTCGCCGGGAAAATTTTTATCAGCGTGAGCGATTCGCACAAAAGTCAGGTCGCGGCCGTGGCGAAAAAGTTTTCCGACCTGGGGTTCGAACTGGCCGCCACCAGCGGCACGGCGGCGGTCCTGGAAGACGCCGGTCTAAAGGTGCAACGGACGCGGAAACTGCTCGAAGGGCGTCCCAATGTGATTGACTTGCTTAAAAACAAGGAAATCCAGCTCGTGATCAATACGCCCAGCGGCGCCGCGCCCCGGGGTGACGAAATTAAAATCCGCACGACCGCTGTCTATACCGGCACGCCGATAATGACGACGTTAAGCAGCGCCCAGGCCGCCGCGCTGGGCATCGAGGCGCTGAAAAAATCCGGCTATGACGTCAAGACGGTCCAGGAATTTCACTGATACCGTTGCGGCTTCTGCTCATGGCGGATAATCCCCGTTGCCGATTCGACTTATGATTGAATTGTTTTGAATGAAACGCGCCGGCGGCTGTCGAATTGTTTTCCAGTTGAAAACAGCAAATGACAAGCCATAATCATCTCGAATGAATAACGCAGCGGAACTGTTAAAATCGCTCATCACCTACGCCATCGTCGTGCCTTTGGCATTGCTGGTAGGCTATTTGCTGACGAATCCGTTGACGGTTTCCACGTTTTTTTTCGTCGGGGCGCTGGCGTTTGTGCTGATTTTTCCGGTGCTGGCGCGATGGCACTACCCGATCCTGCTGTTTAGTTGGTCCGCGGTTTGTGTTCTCTTCTTCATCAAAGGCATGCCCAATATTGGTCAGCTGATGATCGCCATCAGTCTGGCGCTTTCCATTGTGGAACACATTATGAACCCGCAACGGCATTTCGTCCGGGCGGGTTCCGTCACGTTGCCGCTGCTGGCAATGGTCATTGTGGTGGTGATTACCGCAAAGATGACCGGTGGCATCGGCATGCATGCATTCGGTTCGAATATTTATGGAGGAAGAAAATACGTGTATTTGTTCCTGGGAATTGCGGGTTATTTTGCGCTCACCTCCCGCGCGATTCCCCCGGAAAAAGCGCGATTGTATGCGGGATTATATTTTCTGGGCGGCGTGACCAATTTGATTGGAGATCTTTATCCCTTCGCACCTTCATGGTCCGTGATCATTTTTCATTTTTTTCCACCCTCAGCAGGGACCATCCAGGGCTTAACCACGGGAACCCTTGAACTGGGACAGGCACGACTCGGCGGAATCAGCAGTTGCGCGTTGGTGCTGTATTTGTGGATACTGGCCAGATACGGTTTAAGAGGAATTTTTCTTGAGGGTAAGTTTTGGCGGCCCATCCTGTTGGTCGCGTTTGGTTGTTTGATTATGCTGGGCGGCTACCGCTCCGCGATTTTCATCGCTGGCCTGGCATTTACCTTGATGTTTTTTATCGAAGGACTGTACCGTACCCCGCTGTTGGGAGTGTTTATTTTGGCTGGAGCATTGGGCGTCGCGCTGCTGGTTCCTCTGGCGGACAAACTTCCCTTTACGTTTCAACGCTCGCTGGCCTTCCTGCCGTTGCATCTGGATCCAATCGCCAAGGAATCCGCCCAGGCCAGCACCGACTGGCGCATGGCGATGTGGGAGGCATTGTTGCCGCAAATCCCGCAACATCTTTTGCTCGGCAAGGGGTTCGCCATTTCCCCCGAGGATTATGATGAAATGATGGGTGGACAAACTGCATTCAGAGCCGTTGATGCGGGCGAGCAGTCTCTGGCTCTCGCAGGCGATTATCATAACGGAATGATTTCCGTCGTTTTGAGCTTTGGTATTTGGGGAGTCATTGTCATATTGTGGTTTATGCTCGCGGGTTTCAGAGTCTTATACCTGAACCTGAAATATGGAAGGCCCGAGCTATACACGATCAATGCCATGCTGTTCATTTTGTATTTCAATGAAATGGGTTCCTACCTTTGCTGTCTGGGCGGTTTGGGCATTTCTACCGATATGGCTTTTTTCACCGGACCAATCGGAATGAGCATTGCATTAAACCACGGCGTCTGCCACCCCGCGCCCAAGCCGGTTGCCATGCTTGAAACGGCTGGGCGCAGACAGCTGGTGCCCCCCATCCCGGCATATCAATGATGCCACATCCTTCGCCGATGAAAATCACAACGCCAAAAATTCGTGGCTGATTGCCTTTTCGTCGCAGCGCATAATGGCCACGCTGCGGTCGGCGCCGAATTTTGGCTTGCCGGCATAGCCCGGATTGAAGAACATTACCCCGCCAATCGTCTCGCATAATGGCTTGTGCGTGTGGCCAAAGATCACCACGTCCGGTTTCTCGTCCGCAATCCGTGCCCGCAACCGGTCCGAGGGCGCCTGCGGATTGACGATGTGGTGGACCAGGAATTTCCGGGCGGCCAGTTCCACGATTTCCATTTCCCGCAAAGGCAATCCAGTGTCCGTGTTCCCGTAAACGGCCGTGACGGGCGCGATGGTCTGCAATTCCAAGATGAGAGAAGAAAAGCCGACGTCGCCCGCGTGCAAGATGTGTTCCACGCCGGCGAAAAGTTCAAAAATGATGGGGTCGAGAAACCCGTGTGTGTCTGAAATAATTCCCAATTTCATCTTTAACATTGAGCCTTGCACGTTGTCTGCGTTGCCCCGGTCCTTATCGTCTTCCAGCAACCTGCAATAATTTACCCTTCCGCCTGCCCGGGTTCGGCTTCTGTTTCGTCCCCATCTCCGGCGCCGGCGGTTTTATCGGCGGGCGATTCGGCGGCGGACAATTTTTCCGCTCCCACGAATAACGCCGTGAAAATTCCCGTGCTGAGAAGGGTGTTGCGGAAGAATTCCCAGGTGCTGGGATGGATCTCCGGATGCCCAATGGTCAATGCCTGGATCCAGCCGGCAAGGCTTCGGGCATAGCCGGCGTCCTGCATCCACGCCAGGGTGTTGGTGACCAGATAAAAAATAACCGCCCCGAGCAGCCCGCCTGCCAGCAATTTAAAAAAACCCGCGCGCGCCCCGAGCCATTTCCCCAGCCCGATAAGCAAAATGTAAACGGCGTAGTTGAGCAGCAGATAAAATCCCACCGGTTGGACATGATAATAGAAAAGGTTTAGCGTCACGTCTGTGGCGAATATCGTGCCGAGCGGCAGCCACCAGGCGAGGCGCCCTGGAAAATAAGCGCCCGCGCAAAACACAAACGCATAAACAGCGCTGAAATTCGGCGGCAACAAATGGGGCACGCGTGAGAGCGCCAGCACCAATATAAACAAACCCGGCAGTACCTTGTGCAGTTTTTCTTTCACCACCGCGAATGATACGCCAGCTTTATCCAAACACAAGTTGTGGAGAATCTTTTTGAAATTGTCTTCGAAGACGCGGATTTGCTGGTGGTTCACAAGCCCGCCGGATTGGTCTGCCATCCGACCAGGAATGGCGAACGGTCCAGTCTCATCGGCCGCGCCCGACTCTATCTTTCCCACGACGATTTCAAATCTCAAACCCGGGACTCAAAATTAAATGCGCCCCGTCTCATCAACCGCCTGGACCGCGAAACCAGCGGCGTCGTATTGATTGCCAAAAACGCCGGGACCGCCGGCGAACTTGGAAGAATTTTCGAAAGCCGCGCCGTTCGAAAAAAATACCTGGCCATTGTCCACGGCCATCTTCTCGAGGACCACGGGCTTATTGATGCGCCACTCGGCAAGGATGACCGAAGTCCGGTCGCCATCAAAGATTGTGTCCGTCCGGACGGAGTGGCGGCGCAAACGGAGTTTTTTGTCGAGCAAAGACTTTTCCGTTGCGTAGCTTCCGCGCCTGCTCTTAGCCCGTCCGCCGTGCTCCCTCTTCCCTTTTCGCTGCTTCAAATCGTCCCGCACACCGGCCGCAAACATCAAATCCGGATTCATTTCGCGCATATTGGCCATCCGATCGTCGGTGACAAGCTTTATGGTGGCGACGAAGACTGCTACCTGGCGTTGGTACAAAATCGTCTCACTAATGCGCACCGCGCGCGGTTGATTGTTGAGAATCACGCGCTCCATGCCTCGGCCATTGAATTCCACTGGCGAGGCAGCGCCAGAAAATTTTACAGCAAACCTGAGCCATGGTTCGCGGAGTTTTTAGCCCCACCCGGCTGACAACTGTGTCCACCCGCGGTTTCGGAATCCGGTTTCAGCCGCCGCCTTTGGCCTTTGTTTCCGATTCCTCCCGTGGTTTAATTTCGCGCGTGTTTGCCATTCCCAAAACGATGCGTGCCGTCGTCTATCGCGGGGCCAATGATCTTCGCGTCGAGACCCTGCCGGTGCCGCGCATCGGTGCAAATGAACTCCTCGTCCAAGTCGCTGTCTGCGGCGTCTGTCCCACCGACATCAAGAAAATCCATTATGGCACCGTTGCCCCGCCACGCATTTTTGGACACGAAACCGCCGGCACCATTGTCAAGATGGGCCGGGGCTTGGCGCGCCGTGGGTTGGGTTTGAAAATTGGCGACCGTATCGCCCTGCATCATCATGTGCCGTGCCTGGATTGCCATTTCTGCCGCCACCGCGCCTTCGCCCAATGCGAAACCTACAAGCGAACCGGGATCACGGCCGGATTCGAGCCGGCTGGTGGCGGATTTGCCGAATACGTCCGGGTCATGGACTTTGTCCTGCCTGGCGTAGTGAAGATTCCCGTGAGGAATTCATTTGAGGAGGGGGCCATGCTCGAACCCGTCAATACCGTCCTCAAGGCCGTGAAACGATTAAACCTGTTGCGGGGCGACAAGGTGCTCGTCGCCGGACAAGGCCCGATCGGCCTGATGTTCACCAAAATTCTGGAACTTCGCGGCATCCATGTTTTGGCCACTGACCTCCTGGAAGCGCGCCTGAAACTGGCGCGGAAATTCGGGGCGCGATGGACGGCGCTTGCGAAAGGTGGGAAGGCTGAAGCGCGAAGTCCGAAGATTTTGGATGCGGCAATAATCGCAGTGCCGTCCGATGACGCCGTGGCGCAAGCGGTGCGGCTGGTGCGCGGAGGCGGGCAGGTACTGCTGTTTGCGCATACCAAGAGGAAAGACGCTGAGGGCGAAAGCGGAAACTTTTTTGCGCGACTGGATTTTGCATCCATATGCCTGGATGAAAAGGATTTGATTGGCAGCTACTCATCCGATTTCACGATTCAAAGCGAAGTGGCGCGACTGGTTTTCTCGCGGCGACTGGACGTGCGTCCCCTGATTACGCACCGTTTTCCTTTGATGCAAACCACTGCTGCGGTTGCGTTGGCGAGCGAGCCTGCCGAAAGTTCGCTTAAGATTATCGTGGAGCACGGAATCATGGAGCCTGTTTGAAAAATGGGCCGGCGGAGGGATTGCAAGCGCGGCGGCCAGGATGGCGCGGCACGACGAGGGGCATCTTTGTAAGAAATCTGTGACCGGAGAGCAACGACCTGTCCGCCGTAGTCTTGGCGAAGCGGAAGCCAGTCGGGCCGCCCGGTCTATTTTTCAGATGGAGACGTTCGATGAAGACGAGCGGTTTGGCTGCAAGAAGGGTGTAAAAGTGTGTAAAACCTCCTGGCGGGGGAGCAATTTTTACAAATGATATGACAAAAAATGGTGAGCGCACGTTTAGCCTTTGTATCATAGTCACAACAGGTTGCGAGAGAAGTAACTGTTCTTTCTCATTAATAAATTTGAGAGAAACCGGAAGGGAGAATTTCGGTTTTCATTGTTGATTTCGATTCGGGCGGATAGTCGTTTTTTCAGCGGGATTCTTCATCCCCACCTCCTTGGCGACTGTCGCCCGAATCTTTTTTTGCCCACACGCCGGCCGTGGACTTTTCAGCGGGTTGAGCGCGCCGCTTGTATCATGGC
>JASHVW010000445.1 GCA_030044395.1 Verrucomicrobiia bacterium | reverse complement strand
TGGCAAGTCGCTGCTTCTCGATTCGGAAATGGCAGGCGATGAGCCGTATATGCTGGCATCGAATTTGCGGGACGTCGTTGTCCTTGTGGACAAAGACCGCGTGAAAAGCGGGCGGTATGCGATTGAGAAATTCGGCTGCGACACGCTGCTGCTTGACGATGGATTTCAATATTGGGACCTGCGCGGCCGCCGCCATGATGTCGTGCTGGTTGATTGCCAGCAGCCATTCGGCAACGGCCATTTGCTGCCACGCGGCACCTTGCGCGAACCGGTGTCGCATCTCGCCCGCGCGCACACGATCTTCATCACCAAAAGCGACGGCGACACCGCCGGCTTGCGCGCCCGCATCGCCAAACACAACCCCGATGCCGGTGTCATTGAATGCGTGCATCACCCCCTTTATTTCGAGGATGTCTTTTCCGGCGAACGCCAGAAGCTGGAAATCGTCAAGGGGCGCAAAGTGGCGTCGTTGAGCGGCATTGCCCAACCGGAAAGCTTCGAGCAAAGCCTCGTGAAAATCGGCGCCGAACTGGTTTATGCCAAGCGTTTTGCCGACCATCATCGCTTCACACAACAGGAAGTCCTGAACGCCATCAACCGCGGCAAGAAGCGCCAGGCCGAATTCATCATCACCACCCAAAAAGACGCCGTGCGCTTCCCCAAAATTGACCGCCGTGACCTGCCGATCTATTTCATTCGCGTTGAGATCAAAATTATCAGCGGCGCGAGCGACTTTCAGGATTGCGTCGGCAAGATTTGTTTCAAATGATACAGCCAGACTCATGGGGCGAATCCGCCGTCCATGCCTGGATCAATTATGCTCTATTTTGTTGCCCGTGCGTTCATCGCGCTGATTCAATCGCTGCCGCTCCCGGTCGTGGCGCGAATGGGCCGATGCGGCGGCGCGCTTGCCTTTTGGCTCGATGCGCGGCATCGCAACGTAACCCTGGACAATCTGCAAGGCTGTTTTGGAAAGGATAAAACGCCGCGCGAAATTGCCGCCATCGCCAGGGAAAATTTCCGGCGCATTGGCGAAAATTATTGCAGCGCCATCAAGACCGCGGCCATGAACGCGGAGGAATTGCGCTCTTACGTCGAGTTCGTCGGCGTTGACAGGTTGATGCCGCCGCGGCGCCTGGTCGTTGCCATCGGCCATTTCGGCAATTTCGAATTGTATGCGCGGTTCCATCAATTCGCGCCGGGCTACCGCTCCGCCACCACCTACCGCGCGCTCAAGCAGCCGGCGCTCAACCGTCTCATGCAGTCGCTGCGCGAAAAATCCGGATGCCTCTTTTTCGAGCGCCGCACCGATGGCAAATTGCTCCGGGCGGCCATGCGGCAATCCAATATCATCCTGGGCTTGCTGGCCGACCAAAGCACCAGCGGCCTGCGCGCGCCGTTTCTGGGACGCCAATGTTCGACGACACTCGCGCCTGCCGTTTTTGCGTTGCGCTACGATTGCGAGCTTTTTACCGGCTTTTGTTTCCGCGTGGCCCCGGCCAAATGGCGGCTGGAATTGGGCGATAAAATTCAGACCCATGAGAATGGCTCACCGCGCTCCAGCGAAGACATCATGCGCGACGTGAACCAATCGTTCGAAGCCGCCGTGCGCCGCGACCCGGCGAATTGGTTTTGGGTCCATCGGCGATGGAAAAAGGAGAACGGAGGATAGAGGATGGAAGCCGCTTCATCCACCGGTATCAATCCGCGCCGCATTTTGGTGCGCGGCGTCAATTGGCTGGGGGATGCCGTGATGAGCACGCCGGCGCTGCTGCGGTTGCGCGAAAAATTTGCGGGCGCGCGGATTGTGCTTCTCACGCCGGAAAAATTGCGGGACCTGTGGCTAAAGCATCCGGCGATGGATGAAATTATTGCTTCTGAAGCAAGCGAAACGGTTTTCGCCGTCGCGAAAAAACTGCGAGCGGGCCGGTTTGACGCGGCGCTCGTCCTGCCCAATTCACCGCGGTCGGCGATTGAAGTATTTCTCGCCGGGATTCCCAATCGCATCGGCCATTCTCGCCCGTGGCGCAATTTTTTTCTGACTCACGCGATTGCGCCGCGCACGGACGCCGTGATGATGAAAAAGCGTTCCGTTGCCGAAATCCAGCATTTGATTTCAGGATTGTCAAATTCCAGCCCGCGGCCGCCAAAAACCGCCCATCAAATGTTCGAATATTTGCACCTGACCACGGCTCTGGGCGCAATTCCCCAGCCGCTGCCCCCGCAATTGTTCGTGGCGCCGGAGGAAGTTGAATCTGCCAGGCAAAAATTCGGGCTGGAGAACATTTCTCATCCAATTTTCGGCTTGAATCCCGGCGCCGAATACGGCCCGGCCAAGCGCTGGCCCCCGGAACGATTTGTCGCCGCCGCTCGGCAAATCCAAAGACAGACGGACTGTCGCTGGCTGATTTTCGGCGGAAGCGGCGACAGGGACATTGCGGCGCGCATCGAATCTGAAATCCAAAACACAAAATTCAAAGTCGAAAATTTGGCGGGGAAGACCTCGCTGCGTGAATTGATGGCACTGTTGAGACTTTGCCGCGTGCTGTTGACCAACGATTCCGGGCCGATGCACCTGGCCGCGGCGCTGGGCGTGCCCGTGGTTGCCATTTTTGGCAGCACGTCGCCGGAGTTGACCGGGCCAATTTCCAATGAATCGAAAATCTTGAAATCGGATGTTCCGTGCTCGCCTTGTTTTCTGCGCGAGTGCCCGATTGATTTTCGTTGCATGAACGGCATTGGCGTTGAGCGGGTGGTCAAAGAGGTTTGTCAGGCTGCGGGTTGATCCGATTTTTCGGAAAAAAGCTTGACGAATCCAGCCAACTGTCATAGTGTCCTATGTCAGTTACCCATGCTGCTGCAAATTGATTTCAAGTCCGGCAAGCCGGTTTACCTGCAACTGGTGGACCAGATTCGCTATGCCGCCGCCTCCGGCGGGTTGCGCGCGGGCGAGCCGCTGCCCTCCATCCGGCCCCTGGCCGAGGAGTTGCGGGTCAACCGCAACACCGTCGCCAAGGCCTACGCCGAACTCGAAAGCCAGGGCATCATCGAAACCGTTCCCGGCAAGGGCTGCTTCCTCAAGGAAAATAATTCGCCGTTCAACAAAGCCGCCCGCCAGAAGCTTTTGCTCAAGGAAATTGACGAGGCAGTCGTCGCCGCACACCACCTGCAAGTCGAGCGCGACGCTTTCCTGGCCCAGGTCAGGGAACGTTTGGATTATTTCGAGCGCAAATCGAGGGACAAAAACGAGCAATGAAAGGAACGCCATGAACGAAACCGTCATCGAAATCAACAACCTGCATCGCCGTTATGGCAAATTGGATGCCGTGAACGGCCTGACGTTAAGCGTGCACGCCGGCAAATGCTACGGCTTTTTCGGCCGCAACGGCGCGGGCAAAACCA
>JASHVW010000444.1 GCA_030044395.1 Verrucomicrobiia bacterium | reverse complement strand
CGGATTTGGAACGGTTGCTTTATATTCGGAAACATAAAATCAAGCTCTCAGAAGAGTTGATCAAAACTTCCATCGCGGGCCGCGATTACCAACTGCAAGCGATTCGTTCGGTGATGGAGGGTATCGAGCGACGTCGCCGTCAGTTTCTGCTCGTCATGGCGACTGGCACTGGCAAAACCCGGACGTGTATCGCTTTGATTGATGCGCTTATGCGGTCCGCTTGGGTTCAGCGCGTATTATTTCTAGTGGATCGGATTGCTTTGCGGGGTCAGGCTTTGGATGCCTTCAAAGAGCACATTCCGGACGAACTCCGCTGGCCGGAGCTTGGCGAAAAGTCCATCGCCACCGACCGTCGCATCTACGTCGCCACCTAATCCTGACATCTGGTTTTTGATTGATGGCCAGCAACGATTGTCCGTGTTGTATCGAGCGAAATATGGGCACGAAGTGAAAAACGACCAAGGCCGCTCGTTGAATTTTAGCAAACTCTGCTATTCATTTGATCGGCGATTTGATTCCAGTTTTCAATTTGTGCGGCGGCCATCATCAAAAATTCACGCGCCGCTGGTTAAAATTCTGTCGCCCAATTGGAAATGAAAGCTGCGCCATCTTTCCAAATCCAAAATGGATGAAATGAGCAAGCTTCGGGCAGGAATCAATAGTTATTCGATACCGGTGATTTTCGTAGAGACGTCCGATGTCAATGAAGTGAGAGAGGCGTTATCCCACCAGATGTCGAAGCTTCCTTCGCATCAATTCCGGTGGACTGCGCATCAGCAATCCATAAGATGATTGATGCTGCACCTTGCAGTGTGTTTCGCTTTATCTTGAAGCCGTTTTAATTAAAAAAGTGCCAGCAAAAGTGCCGGCAAACCGTATCAAGTGCGGGTTAAAATGAGTTAGAAATGGCCGGCTATTCAAAAGGCGAAACAATCGCAGCCAAGACCGAAGAATCCAGCGTAACGATTTCTTGCGGTCTCTGCTGAGGCAAACAGCTGTTGCAGGGCGTGGCAACATCCATGTTGATGGCATTCAGTATTGTGTTGATGCTGAACTGGTACGCCTGCTCGTGCAGCCTTTTTGATATCCAGAGGAGCGCCGTATCCTCCAAAGACTTTGACGGGCGACCATTCCGGCAAGACTGGGATGGATGACGGGGCATACGGTTCAAATTCCCCCCGGGCATAAACAATTTTTCCGTCCACAATGGTAAGGACCGATTCGATACCTTTGATTTCCTGCTCCGGTACGGCGAAATAATCGTTCGTGAGCGCAACGAAGTCAGCTAATTGGCCGACGGCAATTGCGCCTTTCTTCCCACTCTCGTTGGAAAACCAACTGCTTCCTTGCGTATAAAGGCGCAATGCTTCCTCACGCGTAAGCAAGTTTTTGTCGGGATACATGGACACCCCGCCGACGGTTTTACCCGTGACCATCCAATAAAGGGACATCCAAGGATTGTAGCTGGCAACGCGCGTGGCGTCAGTCCCGGCCCCAACCGGAATTCCCATTTCCAGCATCTTTCGGACAGGTGGGGTGCGTTCAGCGGCCTTTTTGCCGTACCGTTCCATGAAATACTCTCCCTGGTAGGCCATGCGATGTTGAATTGCGATGCCGCCGCCCAAAGCCTTGATGCGTTCGAGATTCCGGTCCGAAACGGTTTCGCAATGATCGAAGAACCAATTCAACCCCTTAAACGGAGTGCTGCGGTTGACTTCTTCAAATACGTTGAGAAACCTTGTTATGCTCTCTTCATAGGTCGCGTGCAAACGGAACGGCCATTTATTGGCCGCCAGCAAGGACACTACTTCCTTCAATTCCCCCTCCAGAGCTGCCGGCAGGTCCGGGCGCGGCTCAAGAAAGTCCTCAAAATCTGCAGCCGAAAATGCCAACATCTCTCCCGCGCCGTTACAACGGAAAAAATCATCTCCTTTGCCAGGCCCAGTCATTTTAATCCAACGGGCGAAGTCCTCCTTTTCCTGCTTGGGTTTCTGAGTGAAAAGATTGTAGGCAATGCGCAATGTCATTTCTCCCCGTTTGTGCAATTCCTGTATGACGGCATAATCTTCCGGATAGTTTTGGAACCCACCGCCCGCATCAATGATGCTCGTCAAGCCGAGCCGGTTCAATTCGCGCATGAAATGGCGCGTGGAATTCATTTGATGTTCCGGGGGCAGCTTGGGTCCTTTGGCCAGGGTGGCGTAGAGAATCGTCGCATTCGGACGGGCAATGAGCAGGCCAGTAGGATTGCCATTGCCATCACGGACGATTTCACCACCAGGCGGATTTGGCGTATCCTTGGTATAGCCGCATGCGCGAAGCGCCGCTTTATTAAGAAGTGCGCGGCAATACAAATGCAGAATAAAAACGGGGGTTTCCGGAGCTGCCGCATTGACTTCTTCCAACGTTGGCATCCGGCGTTCTGCGAACTGAAATTCCGTCCAACCGCCAACCACACGCACCCATTGCCCGGGAGGCGTGCGCTGCGCCTGTTCTTTGAGCATGCGCAAGGCATTGGTCAGTGACAGCACGCCGTCCCAGCGCAGTTCCATATTGTAGTTCAACCCGCCACGTATGACGTGTAGATGAGAGTCATTCAGGCCGGGAATCACACGGCGGCCTTTAAGGTCAATGACTTTGGTCTCGGGTCCGCGTTGATAATCCCCTCCTTCATCCACACCGATAATCCGGCCATTCTTTACAGCGAGATTACTAGCTTCAGGATGTTTCGGGTCCAGTGTGGTAATGCGGCCATTGTGAAGGACCAAATCTGGAAAGTTTGATGAGTTCATATCGTTTCGTTGGATGAGTGTTTGTTTTTCGCTAAATTTTGCCCTATTTGGGTTGCAACCAACTATTGAAGACACGGGTGAGAAGCGGCATAGCCATCCAGGTCAGGCCGGCGACTACGACTATATTGAATGCCGAATTGCGGATCAAAAACGTCCAGTTTTGAATGAACGGACCGATAGCGAAAAACAAAAGTGTCGTGACAATATCCACTCCGATATAAGTGACTAAAGCCATTTTCCATAGCGGTGGATCGGCCTGGCCAGGATTACGAAACCATGCTTCCAGCCCGCGGAGTTTGCGATATACCGGTTCGCCTTCGGTTAGCGGTTTGACCCGTTCCTGCCATGCCTTGAACAATGGCGAATTATAGAAAGCATCCCGCTCTTGTTCATTGCCAAAGGTTCGAAGAACGCCATATTCGCGCGAATCGGAGCCGGGAAGCGGCACAAACATACCCGCACCAAGCACACCGCCATGCGCGAATGATTTCTGGACGAATTCACGCAAAGCTTTTTGAAATTCAGCTTCACATCCAGGCCTGACCCGTCGGGTGACTGCGACATGAATACGTTCGTTCATAGAATTGCTGTTCAGGTTAAAAGACAAAGGAAAATGTCGTAGAAAGGAAATCAAGGCTACATCCACCTGCCTGATGGATATAGCCTGCAGCAAAGAAATGGACGTAAGACAGCCCCAAGCTCAAATGACGTTGAATGCACCATGTAAAATTTATGTCCGCGGCCGTGCCAAGATAGCTCGACGCAGTATCCAATGCCGGAATGATAATAAAACCCGGCGGATTATAGATTGCATCATTTCGCGAATACCGCCAAAACACATCACCACCTCCGTTCACGGATAGGGTTCGCGTCAACTGGAGACCGAGCATTGGGTGGACGTCAATAACGTTTTGAGGACGGAACAGACTGGCATCGTTGAAATAGCCGGACATGAAATAAAGCGCATCAAAGGTGCCTTGCGGCCCTCCATTGGGGTTGGTGTCGCCGCTTGCGATGTCGGCGTTAACTCCAAGCCTTGGTTGTAAGGCCACCGGGAAGGTGTAGCCGGTGTCCA
>JASHVW010000443.1 GCA_030044395.1 Verrucomicrobiia bacterium | reverse complement strand
CGGCTATGATGATTTGGACGCGGGCATGCGCCGAAAGATGAAGCGGGAAGAAAACCGGCTTTTGCACAAGCTTGCGGCGAAATTTTCGCTCGCGCAAATCGGCGGCGCACCTAAACTTCGCGCGTGAGAAAATCGCTCTTCGCCCGCTGGCGGGCCAGTTTCTTTGCCGGACTGGCGGTCGCCTTGCCCGGCATCATCACCTTCGCCATCGTCAAATGGGTTTTCGGAACCATTACCAGCTTCACCGACACACTGCTGTTCTTCCTGCCTTACTGGATACCGCCCGGCAGGATTTATCAGGACGGTGTGTCCGGCCCGATGTTCTGGTATTGGAGCTTGCTGGCGGTCATTATCGCCGTGGTCCTCATTTCCGCCGTCGGCGTTCTTGCCCGATATTACTTCGGCAAGCGAATGATTGCGCTTGCCGACAGCCTGATACTCCGCGTGCCGGTATTAAACAAAATCTACGGCACCATCAAACAGGTGGACCAGGCCTTCACGTCAGGCAAAAAAAGCTCCTTCAAAACCGTTGTGCTCGTGGAATATCCCCGGGAAGGAATTTATTCCGTCGGCTTTCTCACCAGCGAGCGCGCCGAAGAGATCGAACGGAAGACTGGTAAAAAATGCGTCTGCGTGTTCATCCCCACCACGCCAATTCCCACCGGCGGCTTTCTCATTGTAGTGCCTGAGGACCAGGTCATCAAACTCGACATGACGGTGGCTGACGGCTTGAAATACATCATCAGCGTG
Organism: Verrucomicrobiia bacterium; assembly: GCA_030044395.1. Taxonomy (GTDB): domain Bacteria; phylum Verrucomicrobiota; class Verrucomicrobiia; order Limisphaerales; family UBA11358; genus UBA11358. Next base: position 6,176 of record JASHVW010000443.1, on the reverse strand, counting down.
GGCGCGATTTCGCAGGAATACGCCCGCAATGAGCTTGAGAGCAAATCTTGAATGGCGATTGAACCGGCCATCGGAATTATTCTGCAGACCCGGCCACTGACCGAAACAAGTCTTATTATTCATTGGTTGACGCCGGATTTTGGGCGCATCACCACCGTCGCCAAAGGCGCGCGCCGCCCCAAATCACCGTTTCTTGGCAAACTGGACCTGTTTTATGAAGCGGCTTTTTCATTCAGCCGAAGCCGCAGCGGCGAGTTGCACATTTTGCGCGAAATCAGCCTTCGTGCCATGCATGTCGAACTGCGCTCAGACATTTTGAAATTGCGCCGTGCAGCCTACGCCGCAGCTTTGATCCGCCAGGCGACCGAAACCGAAACTCCCCTGCCCGCGGTTTTCACCTTGTTCCGGGGCTTTTTGAAAAAACTTTGCGGGCAAAAATCCTCAGCCCAAATCATCCTTTCGTTCGAATTAAAATTGCTCTACGAGCTTGGCCTGCAGCCCAACTGGTCGGAAACACATCTCCAGGCGGGAACAAAGAAAATCGCCGCGCTTCTCTTGGAAAAAGATTTTGCTGCCGGTGAAAATCTGAAACTGTCGGAGGCGCAAACCGTCGGATTAAGAAGGTTTTTGCATGGATTTTTAATTTTTCACCTGGGACGCCTTCCCAAGGGCCGCGCCGCCGCGCTCGAAATCGCCAATTGAGACTTTTCCCACCCCCATTTTTGTCTTATATTCCTCCTAAATCGGAAGCGCTATGCGTAAATTTCCTAGATTCTCCTCCGTGAGAATGAAGCTGGTCGGCACTGTGCTGCTGCTTATCGTGCCGGCGTTGCTGCTCATGTATATTTATGACTTGCCCATGAGTGGATTTGTCGTGGGCATTCTCGCTCTCGTGGCGGCGTGGGCCGGTGGCGAGTTGTTCGTCCGCCGTCAGATTCAGGCCCTGTCCTTTACGGCGCAGAAAATCGCCGACGGCGATTTAAGCGCGCGAACCGGATTGCCGGCCTCGAAGGATGAAATCGGACAGCTCGCCAGAATTTTTGACCGGATGGCCGAATCTCTCGAACAACGAATCAAGGAGCGCGAGAAATTGGCCGCCTTTGCGCAATTAAATCCCTACGGCGCCATGGAATTTTCTGCCGACGGCACGATGACCTACTTCAACGATGCCGCGGGAAAACTTGCCCTTGCAGCTGAAAAAAATCAGCCCAGGGACATTCTGCCTGAGTCCGCGCAAATGATTGTTCGCGACTGTCTTGCCTCGGGCCGCAGCCGGCTGAATTTGCAAACGAAAATCGGCGAGCGAACCTATTCATGGTCGTTTCATCCCATGCTTTCCAGCGGCGTTGTGCATTGCTACGCCGAGGACATTACCAACAGCTTGAATCTCGAGGCGCAATTGCGGCAGTCGCAAAAAATGGAATCCATCGGCTTGCTTGCCGCCGGCGTGGCGCATGATTTCAACAACATGCTGAGTATCATTCAAGGCCATTCCAGTGCCCTCCTTGCCAAACCCACCTTGACCTCCCACGTGGTGGACCCGGTTCAGGCCATTTATTTTGCCGCCGAACGCGCCGCCAATCTCACCCGCCAACTGCTCATGTTCAGCAGAAAAAATGTCATGCAGCCGCGCGCGCTCGATTTATGCGAAATTGTCGGCCGCGTCGGCCAAATGGTCCAGCGGCTCATTGGAGAAAATATCGCCTTTGAATTTCGTTCTCCCGGCACCCTGCCGCCCGTGCGGGGAGACTGCGGTATGATTGAACAAGTCGTCATGAACCTCTCCGTCAACGCGCGCGATGCCATGCCCGCTGGCGGCAAATTGCTCATTAATCTCGAAACCGTCCTGGTGGATTTCAATTACGCCGAGATGCACCCCGACGCCCGGGCTGGAAACTTCGTGCGCCTGCGCGTCTCCGATACCGGCGCCGGCATGGACACCGCAACGATGAACCATATCTTCGAGCCGTTCTTCACCACCAAGGAAGTTGGCAAGGGTACTGGCCTCGGCCTCGCGACGGTCTATGGCATCGTCAAACAACACGAAGGATGGATTGAAGCTACCAGCGATCCCGGTAAAGGCGCTACATTCGATGTCTTCTTCCCGATTGACCGCAAAAGTTCCGCGCCCGAAAAATCTAAAAACGACTCTGACGATTTTGTCACCGGTGGAAATGAAACAGTCCTGATTGTCGAAGATGAACCCGTTCTGCGCGAAATGGCGCGGGACATTCTGAAGGAATATGGATACGAGGTGCTCGAAGCCGCTACCGGCAAGGAAGCCCTTGATATTTGGCGCAAATCCTTCAAAGAAATTGATTTGGTCCTCACCGACATGGTCATGCCAGAGGGCATTTCCGGCGTGGATTTGGCCGAATGCCTCCTCGAGGACCGTCCGGATTTGAAAATTATCTTTAGCAGCGGTTATTCTTCAGGGGAAATTAACGATGAATTGCTGACGCGTTCCCATGCCATCTTCCTTCAGAAACCCTACACGCACGCCATTCTGGGCAGAACCGTCCGCGAATTCCTGGACCGGGATGGTGTCACCGTGTGAACATTCATTCGCAGGCGATGTTGCTCTGGCAATTTTGAGCGACATCCATTACGCCGGCCTCTCCGAACGCGCCTGCGGCGACGATTATGAGTTCCGCGCCATCGCCAATCCCCTGCTCCGCGCCGGCGTTCACGTTTACCGGCATCTTTTCTGGATGCGCCATCCAACACAACAAGGCCTGCAATTGGACCGATTTCTAGACACCGTCCCCTCTGTGGATTATCTCGTGGCCAACGGGGATTACTCCTGCGACAGCGGATTTGTCGGCGTGGGCAACCCGGCGGCGTTCGAAAGCGCGGAAGAATGCCTCGGCAAACTCCGCGCCAAATTCGGCGAGCGTGCCCGATTCACGATCGGTGACCACGAAATTGGCAAACTCAGCATGTTTGGCGGACACGGCGGAATGCGCCTTGCAAGCTGGCACGCCGCCACGCAAAAGCTTGGCCTCCAACCATTTTGGAAATTATCCATCGGCCGCTATCTCCTGATTGGCCTTGCCTCGCCGCTCATTGCGCTTCCTGCCAACCGTGCGGACACGTTGCCCGACGAATGGCCCGAATGGCAGCGGTTGCGCATGCACCATCTTGCCGAAATCCGCGCCGCCTTTGACAGCCTGCAACCCGAACAACGCGTCCTGTTATTCTGTCACGACCCGACCGCGCTGCCATTCCTGGCACAAGAAGAATTCGTTCGACGCAGGTTGCCCCAGGTGGAACAAACCATTCTCGGCCACCTGCACACGCAACTCATTTTATGGAAAAGCCGGGTGTTATCAGGAATCCCGCCGGTTCAAATTCTTGGCAGGACGGTCAACCGTCTCACCTCCGCGTTGCACGAAGCACATCATTGGTGGCAGTTTCGCGTCCGCCTTTGCCCGTCCCTTTCCGGCACTCAAATGTTCAATGACGGCGGTTATTATTCCGCTTACCTTGCCCCCGATGCGAAGCACCCTGCCAGATTCGTCTTTCATCCAATGCCGCGCTAAATTTGCCCGTGACAGGCTTTGAAAGATCGCCTGCGTCGTGGACTGCGGCGGTTGACCGCCGCTTTCAGTCACGAACTCCGGCATTATCAAATCCCTGCCCCCTCAAAGCATCAGCTTCATCACAGCCTCAACCGCGCCGTTAATTTTTACCGACTGCAACGCCCCGCCGCGCTGCTTGATTTCCACCTCGCCTTTGGCCAGTGATTTCTCACCAATGCCAACGCGAATCGGAAAACCCACCAGGTCCGCGTCCTTGAACTTCACACCCGGGCGCTCGTCGCGGTCATCCAAAATTACGTCCACCCCCCGACCGGTCAATTCGCGGTAAATCGTTTCCGCAAGCTTCATCGCCTCGTTGTTCACATCCACGTTCAACGGCGTGATGCAAACCCGGTACGGCGCCACGCTCAACGGCCAGATGATGCCGTCCTTGTCGTTGCATTGCTCGACCACCGCCTGCAAGGTGCGGGTCACGCCAATACCGTAGCAGCCCATGACCGCCAGGTTGCGGACGCCGGCTTCATCCAGATAACACGCGTTGAATTTCTCGCTGTAGTTGGTGCCCAGCTTGAAAACATGGCCCACTTCAACGGCGCGCCGGAGCTTCAGCGGCGCGCCGCATTTGGCGCAAGGCTCGCCGGCCTGCACCGTCCGCAAATCGAACCAATGCGAAACCTGGATGTCCCGCGCGATCGATACATTCCGCAAATGAAATCCGTCCTCGTTCGCCCCGGTCGTCATTTCATTTGCGCCGCGCAAACGTTCATCGGCAAAAACCTGAATCTCCAGGCCCTTTCGCGTCGTGGTCACCGCGCCCAAACTGCCCGGATACGCCCCCAGCGCCCCAAAAATTTCATCCCCCGTCGCCGGTCGAAAAAGTGTCGTGCCAATTTTACCCGCGAACTTCGCCTCGTTCAATTGATCGTCGCCCCGCATCAGCACAATGACCAATTTGCCCTCAGCCATGTAAACCAGCGTTTTAATCTGCCGATTGGCCGGGACGTTGAACGGCGCTTTGGCCAGTCCCTCGATGGTGACCACGCCCGGCGTCGCAAATTTTTCAATGGCCGCGCCCGCGTCGCGCGCTGCCGTTTTGGGCACTCCACTGGTAGCTTTCTCGATATTTGCCGCGTAGCCGCAGCTTTCGCAGAACACGACTTCGTTCTCGCCGGTTTCCGCCGGAATCATGAACTCATGCGAAAATTTGCCGCCAATGACCCCGGTGTCCGCATCAACAGCAAATGCCTTCAACCCGCAGCGCTCAAATATTCTCGCATAGGCATCATACATTTTTTGATAACTGGCCTGCGCCGCTTCGTCGCTGACGTCGAAGCTGTAGGCGTCCTTCATGATGAATTCCCGCGCGCGCATCAGGCCAAAGCGCGGACGAATTTCATCCCGGAATTTGACGCTGATTTGATAGAAGTTTTTCGGCAAATGGCGGTAGGAATTGATTTCACCCGCCGCAACACCGGTAATGACCTCTTCCGCGGTGGGACTCAAAACCCATTCGCGGTTTGCGCTGTCTTTGACTTTGAACAGCACGTCGCGGGCGGTTTCATACCGTCCGCTTTGCTGCCAGATTTCCGGCGGCTGGAGCGCGGGCATGAGCACTTCGATGGCCCCGGCGCGGTCCATTTCTTCGCGGACAATTTGCTCGACCTTGCGCAATGCCCGCAGGCCCGCCGGCAAAAACGTGTAAACGCCTCCAGCCAATTTGCGGATCAGCCCTGCTCGCAGCAAAAGTTTATGCGACAAGATCTCCGCGTCGGCCGGAGCTTCGCGAAGGGTGGGAATCAGTGTTTCTGTCCACTTCATGGGCGAAAAAATTACCAAATGCGGCGGCGGAACGAAGAATTTTATTTCACCACGTTGACCAGCGGCGCAAGGCCCTGGATCCGAACCTCCAATTTGTCTCCGCTTTGGATGGGGCCGATGCCGCTTGGCGTGCCCGTCAGAATGACATCGCCGGGCAGCAACGTGAGATTCGTCGAGATAAAGCTGACCAGTTCCGCTGGTTTGAATATCAGTTGGCTCGTATTCGAGTTTTGGCGCAACTGGCCGTTCTGGAAAAGCTGAATCGTCAAATTGTCCGGGACGATTTGCGTCTCGACAAACGGTCCGAGTGGCGTAAAAGTGTCGAACGATTTGGCTCTCGCCCATTGCGATTCAGCGCGCTGGATGGTCCGGTCGCTAATGTCCTGTGACGCCGTATACCCCAGGATGCAGCGTCCAGCCTGCGCCGGTGATACATTCCTGACTTTCCGGCCAATGACAATGCATAATTCCGCTTCAAAATCCGTTCGATGTTGGGGGAAAGGAATCTCGATTTTCCCGCCGTCCGGAAGCAACGAAGTGGTCGCCTTAAACCAAATCAAGGGCTCCTTGGGGAGTTCCTTTCCCGTCTCGCGCGCATGATCGGCATAGTTCAATCCCACACAGATGATCTTCGACGGTGTGACCGGAACCAATGTTTTGACCCCTTCGCGCCTTAGCGCCTTCTTCTCAAAGGAGGGCGAGCCGAAAATATCGCCGCGGACGCGATATAATTGGCCGTCCACGACTTTCGCATGGAAAACTTCTCCGCTTTTTTGAAATCTGCCAATGGCTGCCATGATTTTATAATTTATGGTT
>JASHVW010000442.1 GCA_030044395.1 Verrucomicrobiia bacterium | reverse complement strand
CGTGGCAAAGTTTTTAAAGGCGCCCATCGCCCATTACTTCGACGGAAAATTTTTGCCCAGCGCTGACAGGGCAACGTATAACGTGGTGAACCCATCGGACGGTTCGACGCTGGCCGAGGTTGCGTGGGGCGGCGCGGCGGAAATCGCCGCAGCAATCGCCGCGGCGGCAAAGGCATTCCCATCCTGGTCCGCCCTCGCGCCTGCCGACCGTGCGGCGCGCCTGCACCGGTTGGCGGAACATCTCGACAAACATGCGGCTGACCTTGCATTGCTCGAATCGCTCGACGTCGGCAAGGCCATCACGGCGGCGGAAGGCTTTGACGTGCCATTTGGGATCGAATGTCTGCGCTACTTTGCCGACCTTTCGGCACAGGCGGCTTACGCTCTCCCCCTGGCGATCAAAAACATAGAGGCCCGCAGCCATTTGGCGCCGTATGGGGTTTGCGGGTTTATTTTTCCGTGGAATTTTCCGTTCACCTTGCTGCTGTGGGGCATCGCGCCGGCTTTGGCGGCAGGCAACACGGTTGTCGTCAAGCCGTCCGAGGTCACGCCGTTGAGTTCACTCTATTTCGCGCGATTGGCGGAGGAAGCGGGCATGCCGGCGGGCGTGATCAACATTGTCTGCGGCGACGGCTCGGTTGGGGCGGCGCTCACAGCGCATCCGCAAATCAAGCGGATGTCTTTCACCGGCTCGCCGGGCGTTGGCAGGAAAATCGGCGAGGTTTGCGGGCGCAACCTGGTTCCCTGCAAATTGGAGCTTGGCGGCAAGGGCGCCGCAGTGATTTTTGAAGACGCCGACGTTGCCGCCACGGCCCAGGCGCTGGCAGGCGCAATCACGTTGAACACGGGCCAGGTCTGTTGCACGGCGACCCGATGGCTCGTGCATGAGGAAATTTATGATGCGTTCGTGGAGAAAGCCGTGGCCGCGCTCAAGCAAACGAACATCGGCGCCGGCACAGATCGCGCGACGCAAATGGGCCCGGTCGTCAGCGAAACGCAGCGCCATCGCATCACCCAGTACCTGGCGCGGGGCGAACAAGAGGGCGCACAGTTGGTTCTGGCGGGCGGGACGGCGGCGCCGCGCGGTTGCGAAGGCGGGTTTTATGTGCAGCCGAGTTTGCTCGCCGGCTCGCCAGACAATGTCTGTTGCCGCGAGGAAATTTTCGGCCCGACGGCGTACTTGTTGAAGTTCAGGGAGGAGTCCGCCGCCGTGAGTCTGGTCAACCAGCTTGCCTATGGCCTGGCGAACAGCGTTTGGACCGCCGATCTTGAGCGCGCCAACCGCGTCGCGGAACAAATGGTTGCCGGCAATAGTTGGATTAACGCGCACAATGTTTTCGCCTACGGATTGCCGTACGGCGGGGTGAACTTGAGCGGCCTCGGCGGCGGCGTCAACAGCCCCGACACCTTCCGGGATTATCTGCGGCCGCAAACCATTGCGCGGCCACTGGCGTGAACCGCATGACCGAAGTTTCCACCAATGATTTTTTGGCTTTGCTCCGGCGCGACGGGGTTGTGCGTTCAGCAGACGCGCGGCTGACGCCATTGGCCGGCGGCGTCTCGTGCGAGATTTACGTTGTGGAGGACGGTGGTGAAAAATTTGTGGTCAAGCGCGCCCTGGCAAAATTGAAAGTGAAGGCGGATTGGTTTGCGGACGTCAACCGCAACCGCACCGAATGGGAATACATCCGGTACGTCGCGCAGTTTCTGCCCGAGGCGGTGCCGGTGGTGCGCCATGTTTCAACCGAAGGCAATTACTTTGCGATGGACCACCTCGGCGGCGGTTTCACCAACTGGAAACAGTTGTTATTATCTGGATTCGCGGACGCAGACGCCGCCGCCCGCGCCGGCAGATTGTTGGCGGAAATTCACCGGCGCTCGGCAGGCGGTGTCGAGGTCCGAAGAGTGTTCGACACCACACGCAATTTTTTCCAGTTGCGCATCGAACCTTACCTGCTGGTCACCGGCGCGAAACATCCGGCGTTGAATCCACTGTTCCACGCGGAAGCGAAGCGGCTCGAGAACACGCGCGAATGCCTGGTCCACGGAGATTTCAGTCCGAAAAATATGCTGGTCGGCAGCGACCGCCTGGTGATCCTGGATTGCGAAGTCGCGTGGTATGGCGACCCGGCCTTTGACCTCGCGTTCTTTTTGAATCACCTGCTGCTGAAGGCGTTGTTTCACGCGCCGAAGGACACTGGCATACCGGCGATGGTCCTGCAATTTTGGGCGGCCTATCAGGCTGCGCGGCCATCGGCGGAAATCGGGCCGCGTACCGGCCGGTTGCTGCTAATGCTGATGCTCGCGCGTGTGGATGGCAAATCGCCCGTTGAATATCTCGACGAAGAACGGCGAAACTTCGTGCGCCAATTTATCGGCGCAAATCTTACGGAGGAGACATTTTCCCCGAATGAGATTGCCGCAGCCTGGTTCGAACAGTTGAAAGGGTTTCAGGGATGAAAATCGCATCCATTTCCGCCTGGCAGATTTTTGATTCGCGGGGCAATCCCACCATCGAGGCCGAGGTCACGCTTGAAAACGGCATGCGCAGCCGCGGGCTGGTGCCATCGGGGGCATCCACCGGGCAATTTGAAGCGCTGGAACTACCGGCCCAAAATATTTCTGGACCTCGCGGACCCGGCGAGCCGCGCTCCGGGTGATTTGCTGGGAATGTTGGATGCACTGGCTGGATTCGAGAAGGTGGGTCCGACGACCCTGAGCCTGAACGGCAATGAAGCGAACCAGATTGCGCGGACGCTCGGTCTGGCGGAAGCCAGTGGAGAGCCGCAAGACATCGGCCGGCTGGCTTCCGAGCTTCGTGAGCGGGCGCAGATTTCGGAGGTGGGCATCCATTTGATCAAATCGGCCACAGGCGCAACCGCGACCGGCGCGGTGACGGTGAACGGGCCTTTCTGTGCCAGCCCCCGTAAAAGCGTCGGCGCCGGGGACCGTTTCAATGCCGGTTGGCTGGCGGGCGCGCTGCTTGGCCTGGCGGCGGAGGAACGGCTTTTGCTTGGGGCCGTCGCGTCCGGTTTCTTTGTGCGAATGGCACGGAGCGGAACTTTTCCCGAGATCGTTGATTTTATCCGGCGGTGGGGGTGAGGGACGCTTGACGACACTGAAGTCGGAGGCGGGAAGTAATACGACTTTGAGCAAGTGCGGACTGGCCAATGCCGCGACTGATGGAATCCCAATGGTTTGTCCGGCGGTGTTACCACCAGAATGCCGGCTGTCCACACCCGGGGATTACACGATCACTCATCAGGTCAAAATTGCGCCAAATGGAATGTCCGTCCAACATCACAATATTGCCGCCCTCTGGAAATAATCCCTTCAAATGTGCGCTGGTGCTATGCACCGGATATCCACCGACGATATCGGTCCAATCATACTCGTAACGTTGGGCATAGTCATAGCCGCCGGAATTGCCGGGGGCTGTCTGATCCAAGGTGGCGCACGCCGCGAGAGGCCGGTCTGAAGGAACCGGCGCCGGCATTTCGGGATAGGGCTCTCCCTTGTAACTCGCACCCATTGGAGCGCCCGCCGGGGGATAGCTGATCGGGCCTGGTGTCAGCGAATAGTTCCAATTGGTCGCGATGGTGGATGTTGTCCACGGCAAGGTCAGGGCGTACCCGACAATGTGGATGGAATTCGGCGAAGGACCGACCACGTGCCAACAGTTCCAAAGGTCGTAGTTCATTTTATCGTCAAACCGACTGGCCGTGCCGGGATCATAAAAGCTTTTCCACTCCATGCCGTTCTGATTCATCGAATTGCCGACATCCCAGTTCAAATCCCACGCCCAGTTTCCGACTTCGCCTGACGAGGGCAGCGAAGCCTTGTTGTCGCCTGCATAGACAAAGAACGCCAGGCTGAGTTGGTGCAAGTTATTCTGGCATTTTGCGAGAATGGCCCGTTGCCTGGCCTTCGACAGTACCGGTAAGAGCAACGCCGCGAGGATGCCAATTACAGTGATCACCGTTAAAAGTTCCATCAGCGTGAAGCCCGTTCGGTTTGGGAATCTGGATATTCCCGACCGCCGATAAAACGGTCCTCGTTGTTCGAGACAACGAAGCCAACGTTGACCAGGTATCAAGAATAAGCCACACGTCCCTCTTTTCATAATCTTTCCCGTTTTTTGGGTGAACCTAGTTCATCGGTGGATTAGTGAGTGGCGTGATCTGATAGAATCCCGACGAATTGTTCGGCGCATTCGGATCAATGAAATCAGCCGAGCCTTGAAAGACCTGGTTGGTGCCGACGCAAGACCAATTCACCAGGTCCGTCGAATTCAGGATGGTGAACCATGCGCCGTCGGGAGCGCTGGCGCCGAAATGGAAGCTGCCGCCTGGCAACAGCCACGGCAAGGGACGAGGCCAATGATACAGAATCAACACCGCGGCCCGCCGCGGAAAACCGGGGAGATAATCCGGCGGCGTGTTGGTGGAAGCTTGCAGCGTCAGGACGACGGTTTTGGGGATGTTGTTTGAGCCGCTGTCAATCGGCACGATGGGGATATGCGCATAGGCGCTGTCCGCGGCAATGTCCACAAAACCGGGCAAGGCCACGTAATCCACCCCATTGGTGGCGGTGCCGCCAACATTATAATTGACGAGCAAGTCAGTCGAGAGATCGCCGAACCGGCGCACGGTAAAGAGAGCAACTTTCGGTCCCCAATTGGTGCGGGATATCCAGTTGGTCGGCGGCCAGTCAGCCCATGAGGGCACGGCATCGGTCGCGCATGACCAAATCCACGATGAATTTGTTCCGGCAATGGCAATGGGGTCGGTCGCCACGATGCTGACAATATTCGTTGGTTCCGGAGGAGGAATAATGGGAGTGACAATGGTGATATTGACGGGCGCCGAGGTGCGGACGATGGATTCGATGCCGGGATCGGTGCCGCCCACAGCGGTGGAAATGTCGGTTCCGGTTGCGACAGCAGTCAACGAGTAAGCGCCCGCCGGAGCATTTGACCAGACAAAGCACCACAGTCCGCGCAACCGGGCGATCAGTTCAGGTTGCATTAGGTCGGGTGAGGCAAGCGTTTCATATGCCGCGACGGCCGTGTTAGTCAGGCGGATGCCCGAACCGAGGTCATTGGTTCCGTTGGCATAAAATTCGACGTTGGTGAAACGCACCCCCACGGGATCCAATCGCGTATAGGCGAAGATGGGGATATCAATGGGCGCAAAGAAGACCTGATGGTTTGCCGGGCTGATAATGCGCACCGCGGGACCGAGAGCAGCGCCAAAGATTGGATCGGCAATAACCTGGGCAGTGGCGACGAGGGGAAAAATCATTCCGGTAACGGCGACAGCCAAGCCAGAATGGCCGATAAAGCGCGAAAAACTTGACTTCTTCATAAGAAACGCCTTTCCCAAGGTTACCGTTATTGTAAGGCATAATCTTACGATAAGTCAAGCCGGGGATTGTTACAAAATGAAGGACCATAAATAACTGTCCCTTTTTTCAGTTTGCGTAAATGTATTGGTAAACGATGAATGATGACATGGATCTGGTGCGGTCGTATGCCCATCGCCATTCCGAGGAAGCCTTTGCCGCATTGGTGACGCGGTATGTAAACCTGGTTTATTCCGTTGCGTTGCGGCAAGCGCATGAACCGCATCTGGCGGAGGAAATCACGCAGGCGGTCTTTATCATTCTGGCGCAAAAGGCAAAATCGCTTGGTGACAAAACCATCTTGTCCGGCTGGCTCTGCCGGACGGCGCGATATGTATCAGCCAACGCGATGACGATTCAACGGCGGCGTCAGCGCCGCGATCAGGAGGCGTATATGCAAACAATTTCGAATGAACCGTCCGTACCGGACACGTGGACGCAAATCGCTCCACTGTTGGAAGCAGCGCTGGCGCGACTGAACATTAAGGATCATGACGCCATCGTGCTGCGTTTTTATGAGGGCAAGGATCTGAAACAAGTGGGCGAGTCGCTGGGCGCAAGCGAAGAGGCGGCGAAAAAGAGAGTAAGCCGCGCGTTGGAAAAGCTGCGTCAATTCTTTTTGAAACATGGCGTTGATTCCACAGCCGCGGCGGTGGCGGAAATGATTTCAGCCAATTCCATTCAAACCGCGCCAACGGGGCTGGACCAGGCCATTTCGGCCGTGGCGCTGGCCAAAGGGGCGACGGCCTCGGCATCAACCTTAACCCTGATCAAAGGAGCATTGAAAATTATGGCATGGACAAAGGCAAAGGCCGCGGCCACCACGGGCGCGGCCATAATTCTCGCAACAATCAGTGCGGTTATCGCCACGGATTATTTTTGGCA
>JASHVW010000441.1 GCA_030044395.1 Verrucomicrobiia bacterium | reverse complement strand
GAAGTGGTGGTGTGAACCACGAGAACTTGGCTGCACTCATTTCCGAAAATCCCGCGTTAAGGCACTTGCCTGTCATCGGGAACTGTGATTTCGTGCATATTAACCCCATCGTTACGTTGCCAATTGGCGGTCGCTGTAGGCTGCATGTGGGAAATCGTAAAACGGCCATTACGCTCACGGACCATTAAACCGTGACGACAATGGAAGACGTCACCGCACTTTTTCTTTTACGGGGCAATTCTTGTGTGTTACAAGAACCCCATGCGGAAAATGCTCTTGTATTTCCTGGGCCTGTGGCTTTGCGGCCTTCTGGCCGCCAGCGCGGAGACCCTGCAATTGACCGACGGCACCTCAATCAGTGGTGATGTCGTCTCCTATACGGACAATGGGATCATTTTACGAAAGGACGATGATTCTTACACTGACCGCCTGCCGTGGCTGAAGTTCTCGCAAGGCAGCCTCAAGCAATTGGCGCAAGACCCGAAAATCGCCCCTTTCGTCCTCCCATTTATCGAGCCGCCCCCGCTGCCGATTGTCTCACAAAGGCAGCAAATCACCGTATCTGAACCGGCACGATTGCAGTATTTTACCTCGGCATCGCTTTTCGGCGGCTTGTTCTCGTCCCCCGTAACGCTTCTGGTTTTTCTGCTCATTTATGCGGGCAACCTTTTGGCGGCTTATGAAGTGGCGATTTTCCGGTACCGGCCCTTGGGCCTCGTCGTCGGCACCTCGGCCGTCCTTCCGATTATTGGACCAACCATCTTCCTCTCGATGATTCCGCCCCCCGTTGAAACGCCAGAGGAAGGGGACGTGTTGGCGGATGGGTCCCCTGCCCCGCCTGCCCCCGCGCCCGAACCGCATCATTTTACCGTGCCGCACACGACGCCCCCGCAAGCCGTTGCTCCGGAACCGCCGCCGCAGGCGAACGCGGAGCCGCAGGAGGAAATTCATATCGTCGCCGGTGGTTTTTCCGGTGAACCCCCGCCCCCGCCCGAGACCAAGACCGAAGTTTTTCAACGCGGCCAGTTCATGTTTAATCGCCGTTTCTTTGAAACGAAATTTCCCGGCTTCTTTGGCATCATTCGCCCGGAAGCCGACCGGGGAAAGGTATTAATGGTGAAGATTCCGGCAACGTTGCTCACCGTCGAGCGCATCTCGCGCATCAGTGCCAATGATGTCCATTTCGACGTCGTCCAAGGCGGACAGCGCCAGGAAATCCTGGTGCCCTTCGCCGACATCCAACAAATTCAACTCAAACACACTTGAAATACCGCACGATTTTAATGTTCGGCGCTCCCGGCTCTGGCAAAGGCACTCATGGGCGCGCCCTGGGGGCCATCCCCAACTTTTTTCATTGCGCCTGCGGTGACGCATTCCGCAGTCTCCGCCCGGAGACTGAACTCGGAAAAATTTTTCTCCAATACTCCAGCCAGGGACAACTCGTGCCGGACAAGCCGACCATTGAATTGTGGCAGCGCGCCATCGAAAATAGTATCCGCGCCGGACACTTTCATCCCGAAACCGATACCCTGGTGCTGGACGGCATTCCCCGCAATTTGGGCCAGGCGCAAATGTTGAAGGACACTCTCAACGTCGTCGCCGTTTTTTATCTCACCTCGGCCAAACGGGAGAATCTCGTGGCGCGGATGCAACGCCGCGCGTTGAAAGATAATCGCCTGGATGACGCAAACCTGGACGTCATTCGCGAGCGTCTTGTTACCTACGAAAAGGAAACCAAGCCGGTATTGAGTTTTTACGGAAAGGAACTCGTCCGTCGCATCAACACCGATGGCGAGCCGGTGGAAACCTTTTTTGCCGTCCTCAAACACGTCGTCACGCTCCGCTAGTCAATGAAAATCGTTTTCATGGGCACAGCGGACTTGTCCCGTGTCAGCCTGGAAAAACTCGCGCGCGACTCGCGCTTCCAAATCGCCGCCGTTGTCACCCAGCCGGACAGGCCAAAAGGCCGGGACCTGAAATGGCAGCCGTCTCCGGTCAAAGCCCTGGCGGAGAAATTGCACCTGCCGGTCCTGCAACCGGCCAGGGCGCGCGACGAAACATTCATCTGCACATTGCGCGACCTGAAACCGGATCTGATTGTGGTGGTGGCTTACGGTCAAATCCTGCCGCAGGCAATCCTGAATTTGCCCAGGCACGGCTGCCTGAACGTCCACACCTCTCTATTGCCGAAATACCGCGGCGCCTCGCCGATCCAGTCCGCCATTCTCAACGGTGAAACCGAAACCGGCGTGACCATCATGAGAATGGACGCCGGCCTCGACACCGGCCCGATTTTGTCACAACGCGCCGCTCCGATATTGCCCGAAGACAATTCGCAAACCCTGCACAACCGGCTGGCCCTGCTGGGCGCGGAGCTTCTGGCCGAGTCCATTCCAAACTACCTTGCCGGGAAAATTTCAGCGCGCCCGCAACCGTCGGAAGGCGTCAGCTATGCCAGGAAAATAAGAAAGGAAGATGGCAGGATTAATTGGAGCGAATCGGCGGAAATGAACCTGAACCATCTGCGCGCGTTCACGCCTTGGCCGGGCGCGTTCACTTCATTAAAGACGGATTCAAAAACGTTGTTGTTAAAAATTTGGAACGCCGAAATTATTGAGCGTTCCGGCCCAGCAGGCGGCATTCTTCAGGCGGATAAAAACGGGATTGTGGTAGCATGTGGCAAAAGCGCGCTGCGCGTTTCGGAATTGCAGTTGGAAGGCGGGCGGCGGATGAGCGCGCAGGAATTTCTGGCAGGTCATGCGTTAAGGCCAGGCGCCCATTCCTTTCATTGAAGCGAAGATCGCGCGGCGGCATTTCCCTGGTCATTCGCCGCCCAGACGGCTAGACAATGGCTGCCCCGCTTTTGACGCCGGTATGCCGGATGTCCTGTGCCTCGCAAAGATAGACGACGTCTTCGGCGACATTAGTGGCGTGGTCGGCAATTCGCTCGAGGCTCTTGGAGGCGACCATCCAATGCAGGCAGCGGCCAATCGCCCCTGGATTTTCCACCATGTGTTGCGCCAAAATGTTGTGAATCTGTTTGTTAAGCGCATCCACCTCCTTATCGCGCGGGATGACGGCGCGCGCGGCCACCGGGTCCTTGTTCACAAACGCATCCAAAGCTTTTTTGAGCATGTCCAGCGCCAGGCCCGCCATGCGAGGCAAATCCAAATTCAACTTTATCGGCGGTTCCAGGGAAAGGTCCCGGGCACGCTTGGCGATTTTTGCGGCCTCATCGCCAATCCGTTCCAGGTCCTGCGAGATCTTCATGGCCACGGCGACCAGCCTCAGATTCGTGGCGAGCGGCGCCTTGGTCAAAAGCTGGATGACCAAATCGTCAATCTCCACTTCAAAATGGTCAATGACGCGGTCCTCATCCTTGACACGTTGCGCGAGGGCGTTGTCGCGCTGGACGAGCGCCTCCACCGCGCGGTTGACGGCGGTCTCCGCATAACTTGCCATCGTCAGCAATCGTTGCCGCAATTCATCCAATCCAACTTCAAAATAGTTGTCCATAAGCCTCTTTCAAAATTAACTCAACCAAACCGTCCTGTCACATAATCTTCCGTGCGTTTTTGCGATGGGCTGGTGAACATTTTTGCCGTCGGGCCAAATTCCACCAGCTCCCCCAAATAAAAAAACGCCGTGAAATCCGAAATACGCGCCGCCTGCTGCATATTATGCGTGACGATGACGATGGTGTAATTTTTCTTCAATTCACGCACGAGGTCCTCGATTTTTGAAGTCGCCAGCGGATCGAGCGCGGAAGCCGGCTCGTCCATCAGCAGCACTTCCGGCTGCACCGCCAGCGCGCGGGCAATACACAGGCGCTGCTGCTGGCCGCCGGAAAGACTGATGGCCGGCGCGTGCAAACGATCCTTCACTTCGTCCCACAACGCCGACATCCGCAATGACTCTTCCGTGCGCGCGGCCAGGAATTTTTTGTCCCGCGCCCCGTTGAGCCGCAGGCCAACCGTGACATTTTCGGAAATGGACATTGTCGGAAACGGATTGGATTTTTGGAAGACCATCCCTACGCGTCGGCGGACCACCACTGCCTCGATGCCATGCGCGTAAATGTCGTCGCCGAACAGCCGGATGTCCCCGGTCATCCGCGCCTCAGGCACCAACTCGTGCATGCGGTTGAGGGCGCGGAGAAACGTGGACTTGCCGCAGCCACTTGGGCCAATAATGGCAGTGACGGCCTTGGCCGCCACGTCCAGAGAAACATTTTTCAGCACGTGATTTTCGCCGAAATAAATCGAAAGATTGCGGACGGTCAGGGCGGCATTTTCCGGTGTATTCGCAGTGGCCATGGAGAATCAAATT
>JASHVW010000440.1 GCA_030044395.1 Verrucomicrobiia bacterium | reverse complement strand
GCATCGGTCACAGCGGCTGCCAGCCGGAAGACAACATTGAGGCACCGCATCCGGGCTATGGAAAGGGCAAAGCGGTAATGAAGGCAACGTCAGATGGACCGACGCGTGAGGAACGGAAACAGCGCCGGCGGCGGAGACCAGTGGCCGGCGCACAGCGGCGGGGCCGCGCGAAGGGATTGTTGTCGGCAAACTCCAGCATTGTCAGCGAAGCAGTGCTGGGCCGATTGATTGAAACCGTGGAACAATTGGCCGGGGTTCTCGGCAAGTTCAAAGACAGGGGCAGCGGAGCGCCGCCATCGCCGGAATGATGAATGACTAAAACGCTCAATTCGTCGCCGCAGGCAATTGGTAGCGAAACCCGACGGGAAAGTTACCGTTTGGCGGAAGCATCCTATCAACCTGCAGTTCTATTTGCCCGGCATTGGTGCTTTCCGACATTCCGCGCTCCTTCCCCAACAATATTGCTCCCGTCGGCAAACGCCAGACCTGGATGAGGCGCGTCTCGGTAACATTGCCGAGATCGCCTGACATTCCGATCTCATATACCCCCGCACAGTTTTGTTTGATCCAGCCAGCCAACCGCCCTTCCACAGTGTTTTCAATGCTTCTTTGATGAGGTTCAGGGTTGAAGTTGAAGCTGTGGTGACCTTGGCCAAGGCGACGGCGGTGACGGATTTGGCGAGCGCCGCGGGGGCGGTTTGGATGGAATTGGCGGAAATGGCGGCGGCAATGATCTCCGCGCTCGAATGCACGCCACGATTGCTGAAAAATTTTCGCAGCCTTTCCAAGGCGCGATTCGCGCGTTTACGCGCCGCATCCTCATGAATTCCCAAGAGCTTGGCAGCTTCGGCACCGCTCATGTTTTCATAAAAACGCAACGCCAGCAGGGTCCGGTCGCGCTCACGCAATTTCGACACGGCCGCTTCCAGATGCGGCGCAAGCTGGCGCCATACGATATCAGCGCCGGATGGATCGAGCATGGATTGCATGGAAGCCTCCTGTTCATAGGCCCGGCGGCGGGCCCGGGTCCGCAGCAGGCGGGTGGCGGTGAAACGGGTGGTTTCGTAGAACCAGCCCGTCATCACCGTGCGGGCGGAGAGGCGGGCTGCTTTGCGCGCAAGAAGGATGAAGACCGCCTGAGTGACGTCCTGCGCGTCGGCGCTGTTGCCGGTGAAACGGAAAGCGACCGAATAGATGAGATTGATGTGGCGCCGCACGAGTTCGGCGAAGGCCGTCTCGGAATTTTTGGCGGCAAATTCCCGCACGAGGGCGATATCGTTCGCTTCTGCCATTTAACCTATTATCCCCGGTCGACGGCGGAATGGGACAATTATTTTAAATGAAGAATGACGAATAAAAGAATTGGAATCGGCGATTATTCAGAGACTTCCCACGCCGTCTCCTGTTGTGGCCCAGACAGTGTAACGCTCTGTCCGATGGCCGGTATTTTGAAGGGCGGCACGGAGAATGTCCGCCAGTCGAACCAGAACCAGCGGAAATCGGACGAATTCAGCGAGGTGTCGAACCGGAAGGCGACACGGGACGGCAAATCCGCCTCATCTGTTTCCAGAACATCCACGATGAGACCGTTGAAGTGATACCGGTCGCCCTTTTTGCAATGGGGTTTGTCCAGGAGCAAGTTGCAAGCGCTGAACAGATAGGCGATATGGACGGAGCCGACGTCGTCACAGGTGAATAGGTCCCGACCGTGGGATTGGATCACCAGCGTTTGGGCATCCGTCCGTTGGACGTCAAGGGACGTGCAGGCCGGCGCCAGCATCCGCAACCTGTTGGGCAGCGGCTGGTGGAAATACGCCTTGTAAGAAGGGACATAGGCCGACACGAGCGGGCAAGGGTAATTGATGACGATCACATTTTGGTTCCAGATGGCCGGCCAATCGCGAGGGATCCGGTTCAACTGAGCGAAAACGGAAGAGGCACCCTTAAAGGTTACGACTCTTTCGGCAATTGCTCCTGGAACATGCGCCAGAATGAGCAACGTACAGGCAATCCATGCCGGCGTCCGACGGGCGAAACTTTCCGGCAACCGGGCCGGCGCGGTGATGAGGCCGGCGATGAAACTGGCGATCAATCCATAAGCGCCGACGGCGACAAAGCCAAAATTTTTGGACAATGGCACCAACGATGATTCAGGGATGGCGGCGAGCAGCATGATGGCGAGCCAAAACCGGGCCATCTTATTCCGGTGCATCCAAGGGAGAAAGACGGCGAGAACGCCAACCGCGAACAGGGCATAAAGCGCGATGATTACGGGGAGCAATGAAGGCTTAACCGCGAGCAGAATTTCCGGCGGCACGCAGGAGAGCTGGCCTCCGAGAACAAGGGCCATCCGGGGCGCCAGTTCCCGAGCAAAGAGAAACGGCTCGTTCAGAGGATCAACGTAAAAAAGACCCTCATGAGACAAACCGTAGCCGGAGAGGACATAGAGGGTCCGCCACGCGATGAGGACCAGGATCGAAGGCAAAAGCGTCAGCACCCGAACGCAAAAGGAGCCCTGATCGAGGACGAGGGCATACGCGAGAATGAAGGCAAAGGTTGATGCTCCGCCTTCCTCTGAAAGAAGGGAAAGCGCCAGGAATAACACGGACAGCGCCAGTGCGGAACGGGACGATGTGGAACGCCATTGATGATGTTCGTAAAGGCAAACCAGGCCAAAGAAGAGCGCCATGACGAAGCCGCGGTTGGCGATGAACATCACCGGGAAGCAGGTGTAGTCATCCAGCAGGAACAAGAGCGCCGCCAATCCGGCGGCCCATCCCACGCCCATCAACTTCCGATAAACGATCGTGAGGAGAAAAATGACAGCCGCGAACCACGCGATATTATGGGCGTGCATCAGCGCGGGAGAGTCGGAAAAGAGGCGGTAATCCAGCCAGTGGGTGAACGCGGCGACTGGGCGGAAGAGACTGAGTTTTAGACCATCCGGCGTCCACCAAGGAAGCGTGCCGTAGTTCTTCATTAAAGAGATATAATGCGGATCCCGGTTGAGGCCGAAGAGGTCAAAAAGGACCGTCGAGAAACTTCCGGAATCGGCGGGGTTGCCCGTCTCATGCATTCGCGAAGGCAACTGGCTTGGCCGAAGTTCAACCGCGCGTTGCATCAGGTCGTCCGCGACCAGGCCGGTCTTCAAGGCGGGCAACATTATCAGTATGGCTCCCAAAGCGAGGAACACAGGGAGATGACGGTGGGCAAGGAAGCCCTTAAAGAGGTTCAACGCCTCGAATCCCCCGCTGTGGGTTTTTGGATTTTGCATTGATGAGATCAGCGATAGTTACGACAGTCGGCCGCGTGTTTCGTCACGTTCAGAGCGATATCCGCTTCAAGCGGTGGGAATAACCACCAGCAGTTCAATCAATGTAAAGACGCGTTTCATGTTAATGCAGTTGTGCTTGCATCCTGTCATCCGCGAAAGTGATTTCAGTATTCCCCGCGCGCGCCGGTGTGATAGAGGGCGGCGATTTGATGCGCCGACAGGGCGCGATTGTATATGGCCACTTCGTCTATCGCCCCGCCAAACTTGCCGTCCCACCATTCTCCGGTCGCTCCAATGAATATTGGACGCCGGCCATAATTCAAGGCGAAATCCGCGCGAGCGACGCCTTCCAACCTGCCGTTGACGTAAAGCTTCAAGGCGGCATTGTCACGGTCATAAGTGCCGGCGAGGTGATACCAGATCCCTGTTTCGGCGTCGGTGGTCGAATCGGCCACCACTTGCTGGCCATTGGAAGAACTGATGAGAAATCGAAAGAAATCCCGGCCATTGATTTCATTCTTTTGAAGGCAATAACCCTCGAAAACGGCGTCGCGCGTGTTTTTCTTGAAAACAATGGTTTGGATGCCCGGCGCATTTGCGCCCGGCGTCACTTCCGCATCCAGCCGCACCCAGGCGGCGACGGTAATGCTGGCGGGTTTGAGACTGCGTGAATCGGGAATCTCCACGTAAGCGTTCGAGCCGTTCAAATAGAAGGCCTGCCCGGCCACACCCCGAGTGAAGGTGACGTTGACCAGGCGTCCGTCGTTATGGCCAGTGCTGTCGCGGGCGTTGCCTTCGGCGTGCCACAGCGCCACCGGCTGGCACGATTTCCAAAATAAACAAATTCCAACGCCTGCGAAAATGAAAAGCAACACGGCCCCCGAGGCGGCGATGATCAATGTCTTATTCACAAATTTGGCGCGGAGTTGTCACTTAGGGGCTAGTCACGTCGCCCCCTGCTCACAAGTCCGGTTCCGAATTATTCAGATCCTCTCCAAATTTCCACGTCTCGGGTTCCACATGGAAATCCGCGAAGGTAACATCCGCCTTGCCCCCATGCCGCGCGGTCAATGGATCGGGGTCTTGCGGCATCCATCGCCCATCGTTAATGACCGATGCGCCGGTAGGATTGTCGCTGCTGCTATCGGAGGCCACTTCTTCGGCAAGCATGATTTTGCCGGCGGGATTGCGGACCTGAGCGAGCCTGAACGAAAGACTTACCCCACTGGAAAAGTTCGAGGACATGCCCGGGTTCACCTGGATTCCGTCGCTGTCACCCGTGAGGTTGTAGCTGGTCAAACTGTAGCTGTAGAAGTAAGGGCCATTGGCCGGGTCGGTCGCCCCTTCGGCCAGGCGCGCGCTGTCGTCGGTGTCCAACGGGCAACGGAACAGCTTTGCGCTGGTATTGGCCAGCGCCAGCACGATAGGACTTTGCTGGACCTGCGGGTAGCTCGAGTTGGTTCGCCAATAAATCCAATCGGCGGCCTGAAACCCGCTGTGTTCGGAGGCCATGCCTGGGAACGTGTCGTGGTTGTCATCAACATACATTCTCATCCCCATGCCGAGTTGTTTCATGTCGTTAATACAGGCGGCCTGGGCGGCGCGTTTTTTGGCCGCCGCCAGCACGGGCAGCAGCAGCGCCGCAAGGATGGCGATGATGGCGATGACGACCAGCAATTCGAGGAGGGTAAAACCGCGCTTTGCATGGCCGCTTGCTTTCATGTGTTCCCGATCCTGCATGAAAATCAATCCGCCTCCGTTCCTACTTTGGCCGAGGTGCGCTGCTGCATCCAGCCCCAATCCGTCTCGTTGGCGTCTGACGCCGGCTGGGGTATTTGGATCCAACGGTGAGTTTCAGAATGTCCGTCCGAAAAGGCGAACCCGCACGCGCCGTTGTGGTACGAACCGGGCGCGTCAATCCACTCGGCGTCTTCCATTCCAAAGGCAAAGGCGGCGTCATTGAGGCCCGAGGGGTTTTCGTCCACCAGCACCCAGAGCGTGGAGGGTCCCGGCGCGACGATGGAGGAAAGCTTGCCATAAGTGGCCCAGGGCGAATTACGGTGATGAGTGTCCTGGTTATTCAACCACGGGCCGTTGACAGAGAGATTTGGCACGCCATAGTGGCTGGCCGGCGGCGAATACTCAGTGGCGTCGTAGCCCGGGTCAACGGTGCCCACGGCTTGGCTCATTGAAAACGTTCGCGCGGCGGGCACAATCCGCCCGATGAGAGCCGGATTGGAGCCTTGATATAATCCCTGCCGCGTGTCGGCCGGGCAGTGGAAGACCGTTATGTTGCCGCTGAGATATTTGACCAGCAATGAACGGGTCGGGTCCGAGATGACATCGGGGTCAAATTCCTGCGGTTGGCCGATGCCCGCTTCGCCGCTGCACCAGTTATAGCCGGGGATCGTGTTGCCGTCGTCGGGATTGGGAGGGAAAAAGTCGTTGTTGTCGCCGCCGTACAGGTGGATGGCGGTAATCATCTGGTGGCCGTTGTTCATGCACATGATGCCCTGGGACCGCTGCCTGGCGCGCGACAACGCCGGGAACAGCATGGCCGCCAAAATGCCGATGATGGCGATGACCACGAGCAATTCAAGGAGCGTGAAACCGCGGTTCGCCTGGCCGTTTGCTTTCATCAGTTCTTCATCATACTAACAGTTCCGGATGGGAACAGTTACAAAGAAAATGAAAATTTATAAGCGGAGAAGGCGCAGGATTTACGATTTACGAGCTATGAGCCGGATTCTCGCGGCGGCGCACGGCAACAATTTCTTCAAACGCCCTGTGTGATTTTCTCACATTTCGTGCGGCTCGCGTTTAAACATTTCAACAATTCTCACTCTCCGTCTTTCTCTGCGTATCTGCATTCTCATTAATATACGTCCCGCCGGCGGCAAAAGGGGACAATTATTTTGTTTTTTCGACGACCAGCATTTCAATGGGCATGTTGGTGGGAACCAATTCGAGGCCGAACTGGTCCAGTTGATCGCGGAGCGACTGTCGGAGATCCTCGCGTTCAAGCTTATAGTCCACATGGAACGTGAAATCGTAGTGGCCGGCCAAACCGCTTGCTCCGGTTAACGGGGTTTCAAAGTAATTTTCCAAATGAATGGCCACATCTTTGAGCGTTTGATTCTTGAAAACGAAATTCATGGGTTTGTTGAATGCACCGTTGGCATAAACGCTCGGCTGTCCACCTACCGAGACGTGCAAATTCAATCTTTCCGAATCATTGACCGCCAGCCGCAACACATCGGCCTCGCGCATTTCAGAGTGCGTCACCAAGCCAAACTGCCTTTGAATTTCCTTTTGCAGTGCCGACTCGTTTTGGCCTGCTGGCAATGTTTCCATCAAATCGAAGCCCCCGCCCGGCATATTGGTGGGAAGCACGGTTCTCCACGGCGCAGAATCATAAGCTACATCCACAAGCTGCTTGACATCGGCATTGACCAAAAAACCGTGGCCGACGCGAGCGTCCGTCCAAAATCCCTCGCTCGGCACAGTCGGGTAGTGAGTTGGACGCACAATGA
>JASHVW010000439.1 GCA_030044395.1 Verrucomicrobiia bacterium | reverse complement strand
TTTCATCGCGGCGATTTCCTCGTGCGCAATCTGATCGGCGGTGACCCGAATTCCGGCATCCTCGCCGTCGGCGCCTTGCCGCGTCCGGGACAGACCATCCAATTCCAGCAGCGGGATGCCGTGGCCGCGAGCGAGGACCTGCGCGAGATGCTGCGGCGCGGGAAAGGACAGCTCGCGGGCGCGCCGATTTACGGCGGCTGCCTCTGCTCCTGCAACGGCCGTGGCAAAAACCTTTTTGGCCGTGAAAACCATGACGCGGAAATGGTGCGCGAGGAACTCGGACCTCTCGGACTGGCCGGCTTCTTTTGCAACGGCGAAATTGGGCCGGTCGGCGACAAAAATTATCTTCACCGTTTCACCGCCTCCCTGGCCGTGTTCGTGAAAAAGTGATTTCAATTGCATTTTACCTCGTGCGAGCCATCCTGTTTTGATGTCGGAGAAACAACAACCTGAATCAAGTTTTACGCCGTCGTCCGGTGATCCCGGCGCGCACCGCCGCCGCGGCCGTCGCGGTGGGCGCGGACGCCGTCGTCCCGCCCGATCAGCCCCTTCCGCGGAACAAGCTTCCGATATGCCGCGCGAAGTTTCGCCGGTTGAGTCATCGGGCGAACCGCCGGAAACGGAATTTTCCGCGCCCGTTAAACCCGTCGAACCGCCCCAGGCCCCCATCGAATCGGCGGAAACTCGTTTCGGCCCCGCCGAAAAGAAATTCGATGGCCCGGCCATCAGCCACGCAGTCAATGAAGTGATGCAAATCGTCGAGGCGTTGCGTCAGGCGCTCGCCCAGATGGAGGATGTCCTGGAACTCGTTGAAGTCGCCGAACGGCAAAAACTTGGCGACGAGCGCGAAATTGAATCCCTTCGTCGCGCCCTCCGCCGCTTTCATCACCCGCGCGAATGAAAAATTCGCGCAGGCAGGGACGGCGCACTGCGCCATCCCCGCCCCTTCAGCGGCCGGAACTTGCGCGGAAGGCGTCCGGGCTTCATCCCGACGAGAGCAATTCCCGGATTTTGCCGGCGTCCCCCGTCGGCGCCTGGCACGTCGTCCCCGTGCAAATATAAACCGTCGGTTCAGTTGTGCCCGGCAGTGTCCGCGCAAATTCTTCGACCACCCCGGTGGTTCCAAGAATAATCTTGTTGGGTTGATAGACCCCCTGCGCCGCCTGCAGCAGTTCTTTAAATTTCTCCGATCGGCGGTTTCCCGCCATGACCACCCGCCGGGGCTCCTGGAGCCCGAAATCCACCCCCTGCAACATAAACGGCATGGCCTGGGGAAATTCCTCCAACCGTCCGGCAAAAAATCGCAGCGTCTTTTCCGCGGCTTCGACGAATTTTTTTTGGCCGGTTATCGCGCCTAGCTTAAGCAGCGCCAGTACGGCAACGGAATTGCCGCTCGGCTCCGCCCCGTCGTAATCGTCCTTCACCCGCAAAATCAAATCGCGCGCGCCGCCGGCGCTTTGCCAGAAACCACCCGCGTCCGCGTCAAAAAATTTCGCCACCATCGCCTCCGCCAGCCCGGCGGCAAATTCCAGGTGCGCCGGTTCCAGCGTCGCTTCGTACAGTTCAATCGTCCCGTAAAGATAAAATGCGTAACCGGTGAGCAGTTCCACCCGGTCGTGTTCCCCGTCCCGCCAGCGATGAAACAGCGTCTGGCTCGTTTCATCCCATAAATTCTTCCGGACAAATCGAAGGTTCCTTTCCGCGACGGCGCGGTGGTTTTCGTCCCCCATCACGGCGTGCGCCCGGGCGAACGCGCCGAGCATCAGGCCGTTCCACGAGGCAAGGATTTTATCGTCCAAATGCGGCCGGACGCGCCTGCTCCGCGCCGTCACCATTTTCCTTTTCGCCGAATCGAGCAACGGCTTGTCGCACGCGGCGATTTGCGGCTGGGCAATGCTTAGAACGTTTTGCCCTCCCAGCGGTTGCGGATGGCTGTGATCAATAAAATTACCGGCGGCGGTAATCCCAAAAAAATTCACCGCCACGTTGAATTCCTCCCGCAACAGCAATTCCGAAAGTTCCTCCCGCGCCCAACAATAAAACTTTCCCTCGTGTCCTTCGCTGTCCGCGTCTTCGGCGGAAAAAAACCCCCCATCCGGATGCGTCAGGTCGCGTTGCACGTAATCCAGAATGTCGCGCACAATCTCCGCGAACATGGCCCCGTTGGAGACCAGATAAGCGTCCAGGTAAAGCTCGGCCAACTGCGCGTTGTCATAGAGCATTTTCTCGAAATGAGGCACCAGCCATTCCGCGTCAACCGAATAGCGCGAGAAGCCGCCTCCAAGCTGGTCGTGTATGCCGCCCGCCGCCATCCGTTCGCACGTATGCAATACCATCCGCGCCGCCTCCTTGTCGCCGAACCGCTTGGCGCAACGCAGGAGCAGCAGCCCAACGGACGGCTGGGGAAATTTTGGCGCTCCGCCAAAACCGCCGTGCCGGGAATCATGCGACTGCTTGAAATAGGCGGCCGCATCTTTCAAGACCGCTTCGGTCAAAATCACATCGCCGGACGGTGGATTCCGGCTCGCCGCTTCGAGCCGCGAATGCAATTCGTTTGCCGCCGTCCCGATTTCGTCCCGGCGCTGCTGCCATAATCCGGCGATCTTCCGCAGCACGTGCGCGAATCCGGGGCGGCCATGACGGTCATCCGGCGGAAAATACGTTCCGCCAAAAAACGGCTTTAAGTCCGGCGTCAGGAAAACACTCATTGGCCAGCCGCCCCCGCCGGTGGTTGCTTGGACAAAGCCCATGTAAATCCTGTCCACGTCCGGTCGCTCCTCCCGGTCCACTTTGATGCTCACAAAATGTTCGTTTAGATATTTGCCGATCATCTCGTCCTCGAAACTTTCGCGCTCCATGACGTGGCACCAGTGGCACGTGGAATAGCCGATGCTCAGGAATATCGGTTTGTCTTCCCGCCGCGCCTTTTCGAACGCCTCGGTGTTCCACGCGAACCAATCCACCGGATTGTGCGCGTGCTGCAATAGATAAGGTGATTTTTCCCCGCCCAAACGATTCATCTTGGCCACCAATTTTCCAGAAACACCGCCAAATGCAAACTCCACCGTAAAAATTTCAGGCTCGTTCCCGACGGTCGGATGCGATAAGTTCAAATCATGTTGTCGAAGAAACCGTGGCGGGCGGAGGTCGTGCTCTTGTTTTGCGCGGCACAGGCCTTTTGTCTCTTTTTCGGAATGACAATCGCCGCCCTCCTGCAAAAATGGGGCGTCGTCGGTTTTAAAAATCCCGCCGACTTCGGAAACCCCCTGCTGGCAACGCTGAGCTTCCAGGGCACCACCTGGCTTTTGATTCCTGGTTTCCTTGGGCTGCACGGAGTCAAATTCCGCGAAATTTTTGGCCTCAAAAATGAAAGCCCTTGGGTCGTCTTGCTTTTGGTCCTCGGCGTGGTCGTGTTGGCCCTGCTCGCCGCCGCCGCCCTCGAACCCGCGTCGCTCTATGTCCTCCAAAAGCTCGGATGGAAGGCCCACCCCGAAGAGGCCGTGGCGCTCGTCACCGGCGCCAAGGCGTTTTGGATGAGATTATACCTCGATTTCTTTGCCGTCGTGCTCGCCCCCGTCGCCGAGGAATTTATCTTTCGCGGCGTCCTCTATCCCGTTGTCAAACAACTCGGATATCCCCGCCTGGCCCTCTTCGGCGTCAGCGCCCTCTTTGCCTTGATCCACTTGGACGCCGCCATCGCCCTGCCGCTCTTTCTCCTCGCGTTGGGGCTGACCTGGCTTTATGAACGGACGGATTCCTTGCTGGCGCCCATCGCGGCCCACTCGTTGTTCAACGCCGCCAATTTGGTCCTCCTCGCCTACGTCTCCAAATGAACGAATTCGAACTCATCGCCCGCCTCTCCCGCGGACTGCCCACCAATCCAGCCGTCGTCACCGGTTCCGGTGATGATTGCGCCGTCCTTGATTTTGGCCTGCCGGAAAAATTGTTCCTCTTCAAAACCGACGCCCTCGTCGAAGGAATTCATTTTACCCGTGGAATGGCGCCGGAAAAGATCGGGCACAAGGCGCTCGCCCGCTGCCTCAGCGACATCGCCGCCATGGCCGGAATGCCGGACGCCGCCCTGGTTACCCTCGGCCTGCCGGAAAATTTTGACCCTGCGCTGATCGAGAAGATTTACAACGGCCTCAACGCGCTCGCGCGAAAATATCAGGTGGCTGTCGTGGGCGGCGAAATCACCGCCAACCCCGGGCACATCTTCATGTCCGTCGCCGTCCTGGGTACGGTGCCGCGCGGCAAACAGGTCCTCCGCTCGGGTGCCCGGCCCGGCGACGCCATCTTTGTGACCGGCGATCTCGGCGGTTCGATTTTGGAAAAACATCTGGAGTTTGAGCCGCGCATCGCCGAGGCCCAATGGCTCGCCCGACATTTCCCCATCCACGCCATGGCCGATCTCAGTGACGGATTGGCCGGCGATCTGCGCCACATTTTGCAGTCAAGCGGCGTCGGCGCCGAAATCTTAAAGACCGCCCTTCCTGTTTCGCGCGCGGCAAAATTGCATGCCAAAAAGTCCCCGGGCAAATCCCCAGTCATCGCCGCTCTTACCGACGGTGAAGACTTTGAACTGCTCTTTACCGTCGCCGGCGGCGACGCCGTGAGGCTGCTGGATGCCTGGAAAAAGCAGTTCCCGAAACTGAAACTTAGCTGCATCGGAAAAATCGTCGCCGCCGCCGGACTCGTGATTCGTGACCAGGCTGGCCCGCATAAACTGGACGCCCATGGCTACCTTCATTTCGCATAGTCCGGCGGAAACCGAGGCCCTCGGCGAAACCCTCGGACACGCGGCGCGGCGCGGTTGGGTCATCGCCCTCATGGGCGGATTGGGCGCGGGAAAAACCCGCATGGTTAGGGGCGTGGCGCGCGGCCTCGAAATTCCCGCGCGCGTGCATTCGCCGTCGTTCACCCTCGTCAATGAATACGACGGCGGACGCCTCAAGTTGTTTCATCTGGACTTGTTCCGCCTGGAAACGCGTGCGCAAATTTTCTCGGCCGGGTTGCACGGCTTCTTGCAGCCCGACGGCGTGGCGGTGATTGAATGGGCCGAACGCCTCGGGGCCGGCGACCAGGACCCCGGCCCGGAAGGAAAATGGATTTCGGTCGCGATTGAAATCCTGGGCGAATCGGAACGGAAAATTGTTTATGATGATTTTGGCGCTTGAATTCTCATCGCCGCAGCGAAGCGTGGCCCTCGCGCAAGGAGATTGTATCTTGAGCGAGGCGCATGAAGCTGGCGGTCGCGGCACGGCGGCGTTTGCGATGATCGAAAGGGTCCTTGCCGC
The DNA here is from genome assembly GCA_030044395.1 of Verrucomicrobiia bacterium. Lineage (GTDB taxonomy): Bacteria > Verrucomicrobiota > Verrucomicrobiia > Limisphaerales > UBA11358 > UBA11358. Next base: position 3,092 of record JASHVW010000439.1, on the reverse strand, counting down.
GGCCAAAGTGGAACGGGAGCAAATCGAAATGCTGTGCATCGGCTTGGGACCGGGTTCTTACACCGGCATTCGCGCGGCCATTTCCATCGCCCAGGGCTGGAAATTTGCCCGGGACGTAAGACTGGTCGGCCTCGGCAGCGTGGAGGCAATCGCCTCCCGGGCGCATTCGGAAAAGATTTTTGGCCGCGTCGGGATTGTGATTGATGCGCAACGAAACGAACTTTACCTCGCTGGGTACAATATCTCCCAGGACGGTTGGAGGGAAATCGAACCGCTAAGAATTGTCGCTCTGGCCGATGGCCGGTTACACGCTGGAAAAGGCGAAACGTTGATCGGCCCGGAAGCGGCAAAATGGTTTGCCAATGGCCGGAACATTTTTCCACGGGCGGAAGGCTTGGCCCGGCTCGCGGCGCGAAATCCCGGCGCGTCGGACGAACAATTGGAGCCGATTTATCTGCGCGAAACCAATTATGTAAAGGCGCCACCCTGTCAAAAATTGTGACATCTTCCGGGTCCTTGCGGTTGCAACTCCATGGAAATTAATGTTTTGGGCTGAATTCGTCTTTTATTTAATGGCATAAACCGTGCTCGCTTCGGATTGGGGGAAAAACAGAAAGTGAGCGATGACGGTCCAAACACAGCATGATCGGACGCAGTGGATGCGTGCCGATGCTTTTTCGCTGGTGGAAGTCCTCTTCGCCTTCATGGTTTTGTCCTTGTCTATCGCCGGGATGGTTTACGGTTATTGGCAGGCCAACCGTGTGGCGGAATGGAGTTCCATGTCGGCGGCCGCTCAATCCTACGCCTTGCAGGGATTGGACCAGGCGCGCGCAGCCCAATGGAATCCATGGGAGGGCGACACGGACGACCAGTTGCCGGCTCCCTTCACCACCAATCAGCAGGATTATCTGGACATCCCAATGAAAGGGAATCCCTTCGACGCCGCCGCGACCAACGCCGGCGGCTTCACCAATGCGGCTTTTTTTTCGACCAATTACATTTATATCACCAAGGTCACCAGTTCCCAGAGCGGAAGTTTTTCCGCCAACTTGCGCCAAATCACATCAGTTTGTTATTGGACTTTTCCTTACTCCGGAAAGTTGTTCAGCAACACCGTCATCACTCTCCGCGCCTCCGACCAATGAGATTTCCTTCTCACATCGAAACACGCCCGCAGATCGGTGGGTTCACTTTTACCACCATCGAGATGGTCATGGCCACCACCGTGCTCATGATGGCCGTCCTCGGCCTCACTGCGGTCGAGCTTTACGGCACGCGCGTCTATACGCTGGCCGCGACCAAGTTGAGCGCCACCGCCAGCGCGCGCATGGCCCTCAATGACATCCGCGATCAGATTCGCAAGGCCGATTGGGTGGACGTGGGAAATTACGTGCAGGCGGACGGCAGCCCAACCAATTTCAGCCTGGTTCCCGACGGCAGTCTCCAGGAAGGGAACGCCCTGAGAATTCTGCCGGGCACTACCAATTTTGTCGCCACCAATGTCTATACCCTGGTTTATCTGCAACCGGGCGCCGGCGGCACCAATTTCGCCGTTGTCAATTCCTCGGGTAACGCCGTTAATAATACCAACTCCCTCATCTTGTTGACTTACAGCAATGACGTCATGATTGTCAGCAACGTCGTCGCCAATTACATCACCAACCAGAACGTCTTCTTCGCCGAGGATTACATGGCCAACGTCCTCACCAACAACCAGGACAACCGTGTCATTCAAGTCACCATGTATTTTTCACAATGGGAATATCCAATCGCCATCATCGGTTCCAACGACATCAATGCCTACGATTATTATCGCCTCCAAACACGCGCCACGCGCCGGGCGATCGAATAAAGGGCCATGAAACTCTCGCCATCCTCCACGCGCCAGAACGCCTTCGCCTTGCTGATGGTCCTGTTTACCGTCGTCTCCATGACCCTCGTCATGGCCAGTATCCTCGAATGGCTCGCCTCCAGCACCAAACAAACCCAGGACAACAACATGTACACCGACAGCGAAGCCGCCGCCGAAGGCGCCACCGAAATGGCCTTCGCCTCCATGGATCGGGATTATCTCTACAACGCCCTCCAATCCGCCAGCTCCTATGCCGGAATCCTTCCCAATTTGACCGGTTGGCCGGTTCAATTTGTCTTCAGCGATACCAATGGCATCGCCAATCAAATCAGCATCAACATCGCTTCCGAGTCGGGGCAACTGCAACAATTGGGCGCCGAATTTCCCGGGTTGGAGGGTTACCCTCAAACCGTCACCGTCACCGCAACCGCCACACCCGTTGGCCAGATTTACAATGTCCCCGCCACCGTCAGCCAGACCTTTAACTTCGCCCGTGTCCCCGCCTTTCAATTCGCCATCTTTTATAACGTTGATCTGGACATGAGTCCGGGCGCCGCCATGACCATTTCCGGCGCCACCTTCTGCAACGCTAATATCTGGTGTTATCCCGGCGGACAGATGACCTTTGATGGAACCGTCCAGGCGGTCGGAAAATATAATTTTGACTGGGACACCAATGGCGACCAATCGTCCAACATTGCCAGCCCGGCGACGACCCCTATTTTCAACGATGGCTCCCCGATTTCCGGTTGCACGTCGTTGAACATCCCCATCGGCGCCACCGACACCACCAACAATACCGCCACCAATGTGGAAGCCATCATCAACATCCCCCCGGCCAGCGTGGCCGCTCCGCAAAATGTCGCTTACTTGGAAAGCAACCAGGTCTATACGTATAACGAGGCAAGCCTCGTCGTTTCCAATTGGAACAATGGAACCAATAAACTCGGCGGAGGCTACACCCCTGCCGGCAATAATTTTACCGTCTGGTTTCAGGACCCGCTGGTCGGCACCTCCTACCCTCACTTCATTCAATTGACCAATGATTATTATGTCGTCACCAATAACGCGAGCTACACCACAAATTCGCCTCTTCGCACCAATTCCCTCGCCGGACTTCCCGGCTTCACCGCTCTTCCCGCTTTTCCCTGGTCCGGTTCCCCCTCAATTACGTGGTCCTCCGGCACCACCAATTTCGGTGTCATGTACACGGGCTTCTCCTTCCTGACCAATGTGGCCT
>JASHVW010000438.1 GCA_030044395.1 Verrucomicrobiia bacterium | reverse complement strand
TCCTGCTCGCTGTTGGATGGAGTGGAAAACTGCTCGAGTTGCGAACTGCCCCTGTCGGATGCCGAGCGCCGTCGCATCGTGATCAAACATCAAGGCGCCGCCACAACCATCGCCCGCGCCACCTGTCCCACCGCCCCGGTGTTCTGGCGTTGGCGCGATATCCCTCTTCCCAGGGTGGTCCCGCGCGACGTGGAATTTCTCGAGGAAGCCGGACACATTGACGAGCACATCAATGAATGGAAGGTGCAGCTGGCGGCGGCCATGGTTTGCGGCGCTCTCGGCATGGCCGGCGCATTTTCACCGGCGCCGCTGAAGATTGTCTGTTATGCCGCCGCGTATCTGGCCGGTGGATTTTATCCCGGGGAAGAGGTCTGGAAACGGTTGCAAAATCGCACGATTGACGTGCATTTTTTAATGATTGCCGTCGCCGTGGGGGCCGCGTGCATCGGCGCCTGGGCCGAAGGCGCCACTTTGCTCTTTCTCTTTTCCCTTTCCGGCGCGCTCGAACATTTTGCCCTCGGCCGCACCCAAAAGGAAATCCGGTCGCTCTTTCGCGACGCGCCCAAGTTTGCCACCGCCATCGAGCAGGGCCACGAACGTGAAATCCGTGTCGAGAAAATTGTTCCGGGCATGCGCCTGCTCATCAAGCCCGGCGCGCAATTTCCCGTGGACGGTGAGATCGCCAAAGGTGCGACCGCCGCCGATGAATCCAACCTCACCGGCGAAGCCACCCCTGTGGATAAGAAGATCGGAGAACTCGTTCTGGCCGGCACCATCAATTTGTGGGGCGTGGTGGAAGTAACTGTCACTCGTGCCGCCGCCGAAAGCGCGTTGCAACGCATTATCAAGCTCATCCGTGAAGCCCAACAGCAAAAAGCGCCCGCGCAACAATTCACCGACAAATTCAGCGGCTATTACACCTATTTCGTGCTGGGACTATCCATGGCCATGTTCTTCATCTGGTGGCTCGGGTTTCATTTGCCCGCATTCAAGGCGGCCGCCGAATCGCATAGCGCGTTTTACCGCACCATGACGCTGCTGGTGGTTTCATCGCCGTGCGCCCTGGTGCTATCCATCCCTTCGGCGGTGCTCGCGGCAATCGCCTTCGGCGCACGGCACGGTATCCTCTTCCGGGGCGGTGCGGCGGTGGAAAAACTGGCCGAAGTCAGTGTGGTGGCCCTGGACAAAACCGGCACATTGACGACCGGCGACTTGCGCGTCGAAAAAATTGAAAGCGTTCCGCCCGGGCGCGAAACTGAAATCGCCCGGCTGGCTTATTCGCTCGAAAAGCTGTCCACACATCCATTGGCGCGCGCCGTCACGCTCTACGGCAAGCAACAACAATTGCAACCATTTGAATTTGAGCATTTTGAGTCCGTCACTGGCCACGGATTGCGCGCGCGTCGCGGCGGAAAAATCTCCGTGCTGGGCCGTCGTGAATGGATTGCCCCCGCCGAACAGGGCAACCTCATGGCACCGATAGCTGTAACCGGTCCGGGCCTCTCCGAAATCTGGGTCTCCTCCGGTGATTTACTCGGCCGGGTTTTGTTGCGGGATGACATCCGCCCACAGGCGCGCAGTGTCATCGTCGAATTGCGCCGTGAAAAACTGCGCAGCGTGGTATTGACCGGTGACCGGAAAATCGCCGCCGAGCATTTGCGCGAACAGTTGCGCCTTGACGACGTGCGGGCCGAGTTGAAGCCGGAGGAAAAAGTGGCGGCTATCCGTGAATTGAGCACGCGGGCAAAAGTCGCGATGGTCGGCGACGGCGTGAACGATGCGCCGAGTCTGGCCGCCGCACACATCGGTGTGGCGATGGGCGCGCGTGGCGCTGACGCCGCCCTGGAACAGGCGGACGTGGTGCTGATGCACGACAAGCTGGAAAACTTCCTGGCCGCTTTCCGCCTCAGTCGTCGCGCGCGAAAAATCATCCGCGCCAACCTCGTGATTTCACTCGGCACCGTCTTGGCACTCGTCTCCTTTGCCATGCTCGGAAAAATCCCGCTGACGCTGGGCGTGGTCGGCCACGAAGGCAGCACAGTGGTGGTGGTGATGAACAGCTTGCGGCTGTTGTTTGGCCAATCCCAAAAGAACCCGCGGGATTGATTTTCAATTCCGGGGATTTTGGCCAATCATCGTCAAAATGAACTCAAAATTCATGCGCGAGGCCATCCGGTTATCACGCCAAAAAATGCTAAGGAACGAAGGTGGCCCCTTTGGCGCCGTTATCGTTCGCAACGGCAAAACGGTCGGGCGCGGCTGGAACCGTGTGACCTCGGCCAATGACCCAACGGCGCACGCGGAAGTTTCGGCAATCCGCGACGCCTGCCGGAAGTTAAAGACATTTCATCTGGAGGGTTGCGTGATTTATGTCAGTTGCGAGCCGTGCCCGATGTGCCTGGCGGCAATTTACTGGGCGCGGATTGGCAAAATTTTTTACGCCAATACCCGCCGGGACGCCGCGCGGATCCGCTTCGATGACGATCGAATCTATCGCGAAATCAGACTGCCGGCTCCGTGTCGCGAGATTCCCATGAAACAATTGCTTCGTGCGGAGGCATTGAAGGTATTTACCGAATGGCAATCCAAACGAGTCAAGATTTACTATTGAAATGACGTCTCAACCAATCCCGCATGCCATGCGCCTTCCCCCAAAACTAAAAGCTGGCGACGAAATTCGAGTGCTGGCCCTTTCGCGCACTCTTGCCGGCGCGATGCGGCAAGGCGGCTTCACCGAACAGGATATCGAGTTCGCCACAGGCAGGCTGGAATCGCTCGGATTAAAAGTCAGCCTGGGACGTTATGTCAGAGAATGCAACATGCATTTAACCACGTCACCGCAACACCGGCTGGAAGATTTACATGAGGCCATTTCCGATTCATCCGTAAAGGCAATTCTCGCCGTAACGGGTGGTGTGGGAGCTATTCAAATGCTCGACGGCATCGATTACGACCTCATCGCGGCGCATCCGAAAGTCATTTGCGGTTACTCGGACATTGCTTATCCGTGTAATGCGATTTACACCCGCACCGGCTTGACAACCTATTATGGCCCGCATTTCACCACTTTTATGATGCGGAAGGGAGCCGATTATACCCTCGAGAACTTTCGCAACTGCCTGTTCGGAAACGGACCGCTGGAACTGCAACCGGCAGATCAGTGGAGTGATGATGTCTGGCATAAGGACCAAGAGAGCCGCGCGTTTCTTTCCAATGAAGGATTCTGGGGCATCCAAGAGGGCGAAGCGGATGGCGTCATCATCGGTGGAAACCTTTGGTGTTTTAATATGCTGCAAGGCACGGCCTATTTCCCATCGTTGCGGGATACCATTCTTTTCCTGGAGCAACCAGCGGATGGAAAATCAACGTTGATGGCATTGGACAGCGGATTACGCTCGGTTTCGTTGCAGCCGGATTTTTCGGGCGTGCGGGCGATCGCCATTGGGCGTTTCTCCAGAAGTGGTGGTGTGAACCACGAGAACTTGACTGCACTCATTTCCGAAAATCCCGCGTTAAGGCACTTGCCTGTCATCGGGAATTGTGATTTCGGGCATATTAACCCCATCGTTACGTTGCCAATCGGCGGTCGCTGTAGGCTGCATGTGGGAAATGGTAAAACGGTCATTACGCTCACGGACCATTAAACCGTGACGACAATGGAAGACGTCACCGCACTTTTTCTTTTACGGGGCAATTCTTGTGTGTTACAAGAACCCCATGCGGAAAATGCTCTTGTATTTCCTGGGCCTGTGGCTTTGCGGCCTTCTGGCCGCCGGCGCGGAGACCCTGCAATTGACCGACGGCACCTCAATCAGTGGTGATGTCGTCTCCTATACGGACAATGGGATCATTTTACGAAAGGACGATGATTCTTACACTGACCGCCTGCCGTGGCTGAAGTTCTCGCAAGGCAGCCTCAAGCAATTGGCGCAAGACCCGAAAATCGCCCCTTTCGTCCTCCC
>JASHVW010000437.1 GCA_030044395.1 Verrucomicrobiia bacterium | reverse complement strand
CACCTCACCCTGACCGTATGGGTATGGTTTTTCCCTACGGCCCTCATCCGCCCTTCGGGCACCTTCTCCCGCTCCTGCGGGCGAAGGAATATCTCCCCTCCCATCAGAATGGGAGCGGAGAGGGAACAGCAAGTGGACATTACTGTTCGATCGGACGCCAAGGGCAGTTCTAATGCAAAATCCGGGTTAAGACTGTTTTCATCCCGGCGTGAAAATGAGAGCGGATTTTTCACTTCCGCATTTTTCTCCAATTTTGAAAGGAACCTCAGCCTTTATTGCGCTGATTTTAAGCGGCCTTGGGCACATTTCAAGATTTGAGGACCTTGGCCAGCGGTATCATTAACACTCTGCATTAGCGGGGTGTTCGGCCAAACGCCTGTGTTTTCAACTGCTTGAGCGGTTTTGGGCTGCGGATAAACCGCGGAAGTGGTTCTGGGCTTTTGGACGCCTTTACCCACCCCGCTAAGGCAGGGTGTTAATAGAATGCCCATAAATCCGCACTTCTGCCGTGACTCAAACCCTCTGATTTTTTGAGATGCGCCCGCCGCCTTGCAGGACCCTGTTTGGCTTTGACGCTGCGGGCGTTATCGCGTAGCATGTATCTTCTATTTTTCGCAAATCACCATGACGGGATTGATAAAAATGATTTTCGGGTCGAAGAACGACCGGGAAGTGAGGAAGTTCCGGCCGCTTGCCGCCAGGATCAACGAGATTGAGGCGGAGTTGCCAGGTCTTTCCGACGAGCAGTTGCGAGCCAAGACCGCGGCATGGAAGGATGAACTCTCAAAGATTTCGGACAATGACGAATTGGCGGAGCGGCTCGAGCAAATTTTGCCCGAAGCCTTTGCGGTAGTGAAGAACGCCTGCCGCCGCTTGTGCGGGCAGGAGATCACGGTGCGCGGACTGCCGGTGAAATGGGAAATGGTCCCGTTCGATGTTCAACTGATCGGCGGCGTTGGCTTGCACAAGGGCAGAATCGCGGAAATGGCGACCGGCGAAGGCAAGACGCTGGTGGCCACCCTGCCCGTTTATCTAAACGCGCTGTCGGGACGCGGCGTCCACGTGGTAACGGTGAACGATTATCTGGCCGCGCGCGACTCGGAATGGATGGGGGCGATTTACAAGTTTCTGGGGCTGACCGTGGGGTGCATTCTTCATGACCAGCCGCCGCGGGTCCGGCGCGAGCAGTATAATTGCGACATCACCTACGGGACCAACGCGGAGTTTGGCTTTGATTATTTACGAGACAACGGAATGGCAATGCGCAAGGAGGAGCAGGTGCAGCGCGGCCATTATTTTGCCATAGTGGACGAAGTGGATTCCATTCTGATTGACGAGGCACGCACCCCGCTGATTATTTCCGGCCCCTCAATGCATACGTTCGACGAGCAATATGCGCAATGGAAACCGACCGTGGAAGGCCTGGTGCGCGCGCAACAACAGTTGTGCGGACGTTTCTTGAGGGAAGGGGAGGAACTGATAAAGAAATTAAATCCGACCGACGGTTCGAACGTGACCCGCGCCGCCGAAAAGGAACATGAGCTGGGATTGCTGTTGTTCCGCGTCAAAACCGGCCAACCCAAGTCCGAGGGCTTGTTGAAGATTTTGGAGAATCCCGAATATGCGCAATTGATGAACCAGGCGGAACTGGATTTGCATCGGGACCAGAAGAAAGTGGATTTGTATCGCGAGAAGGAGGAATTGCTGTTTGCAATTGATGAAAAGAGCCAGGAAGCGGACCTGACGGAGAAGGGCCGCAATTTCATCAGCCCGAAGGACCCGGATGCCTTTGTGCTGCCGGATTTGACAACGGCGCTGCATGAAATTGATTCCGGCGTGGAAACGGATGCGCGGAAGCGGATGGAGGCCAAAACCAAAGTGCAGCAGGAGTTCGAGGCCAAGGCGCAAAAAATCCACTCCATTTCGCAGTTGCTCAAGGCGTATTCGCTTTATCAATTGGACGTCGAATATGTCGTCCAGGAAAACAAGGTCATCATCGTGGACCAGCACACGGGCCGGCTGATGCCTGGGCGCCGGTGGAGCGACGGCTTGCACCAGGCCGTCGAAGCCAAGGAGGGCGTGGCGATCGAGCGCGAAACACAAACGCTGGCGACCATCACCATCCAGAATTATTTTCGTCTTTATACCAAGTTGGCGGGCATGACGGGCACGGCGGAAACCGAGGCCACGGAATTTTTCGACATTTACAAGCTGGGGGTGCTGACGATTCCGACGAACAAGCCGAACATTCGCCAGGACATGCACGATTCGGTTTATAAAACCAGAAGGGAAAAATTCAACGCCGTCGTGCAGGAAATCAAACAGCTTCACGGCCAGGGCCGTCCGATTCTCGTCGGCACCATATCCGTGGAAACGAGCGAGATGCTTTCAAAGATGCTGAAGCGCGAGGGGTTGATTCATTCGGTCCTGAACGCGAAATATCACCAACAGGAGGCAGAAATTGTGGCGCGCGCGGGCCAGCGCGGCGCGGTGACCATCGCCACCAATATGGCCGGACGCGGAACGGACATCAAACTGGGCCCGGGCGTCGCTGAAACCGGCGGCCTCCATGTCTTGGGGACGGAACGTCATGAATCGCGGCGGATTGACCGGCAGTTGCGCGGACGTTGTTCGCGCCAGGGCGACCCGGGCTCGTCACACTTTTTCATTTCGCTGGAAGATGATCTGATGCGTCTGTTCGGCTCCGACCGGATTGCCAAGATGATGGAACGAATCGGATTTGAGGAAGGCGACGAGTTGAAGCATCCCTGGCTGAACCGTTCCATTCAAAGCGCGCAGAAAAAGGTCGAACAGCACAATTTCCAAATCCGCAAACGCACTCTGGAATACGACGACGTGATGAACAAGCAGCGCGAAGTCATCT
>JASHVW010000436.1 GCA_030044395.1 Verrucomicrobiia bacterium | reverse complement strand
AGACCACAAACTCCGCCAAATCATCTCCCGCGCCAAGCCAGGCGAGAATTCCGTCGCCTTCCCATCCCCATGGAATGACCTTCTCACGGGTGAGGTTCGCCGACAAGTGCCATTGCCGTTCCTGTGCAAATTTTTCGATACCACGATGCAAACGGTAATCATACCAGCCGAGCGCCACGAGGACCCGCTTTTGATGTTTGGCCATGGGCCGACGATGGATGACGATGCGCCGAATTTCAATCTTTTTGAACGAAATCGGGGATGGTTTTACGGATTATAAAAGAGCCGATAGAACACTGCGGGATTGGCTTGGTCGAGCGGCACCGTGACCTGATTGGTCGCCGTCGAACCCGGCACGGTAAACCAATTGGCGCCCAGACCCACCGACGGCGAGTTCGTCTGGTTTTGCAACGTCCAACCGATGTAATCCGAAGGCCATGTAAGCACCAGGTTCCCGTTTGAAACGCTGTACGTAATGTTCGTCGGATTGGGATTGATGGTGGGCGGCGTGGAAACAGGAGTGCTCTGGCCGAAAATGTTGATGGACGAAATATCAATGACGTTCGCCGTACCCGGCGCGACGGTTCGTTGATACCATCCGATTGCAAGGGCGTTGAAACCGCTGGTAAGATAAGTGCTGCCCGAAGCCACGCCCCCGAATTGGGCCAGTGGCGTGGCGTTGGTATCCAAGCCCTGATACAGACTGTTGGTTACACCCAGGCTGGTGCTGTTGTCATACGTAATCGTCAGAACTTCAGTATATGTTGCGGCTGCGGAAACGTTGCTGTTGAGCACTAGGGAGGAAGTGACCCCGGAACCAATCGTGGTGCCGTTCGGGGACTGGAAGCTGTCAGAATTGCTGCCGGCGGTGACCACATCCTGGTCCGTGTTGTTTGCGGGGTTGGATGTCTGTTGCGGCCGTGTCTCGATGGCGGAGGTATAACCCGAGTAAGCCACCTGAGCAAAATAGCCCTGCCACAATTGCGCATTACCCAGCGCATTGTTGTTATCGCCGGTGGATGCGATGTCATCAAGGCCGGCGGGCACCGGATAATTCGTCGAGCCACAAGTGTCATACATGCCAAAACCAAAATAACCCCGCCCCGAGGTGAGCAGTCCGGAAATATTGGTAAAGACGACTTCCATGGTTATATAATCGCCAATGGCGGTGAGCACCACCGGATTGGTGGCGAACATGGCCTGCATTTCACCCGTGCCGCTCGAGGCGGAACTTATGCCGAAAAGCAGGCTTTGGCTGGTCAGCGAAGGAGTCGAGGGATTCCAAGGCTTGGTGGTTATAAATTCGTAACTTGTTGAATCCTCGGTGGGCGGTGCGGGCGCCATCGAGTCCACCGTGCTGCCATTGCTGAAATCATCGCTGAAAAATGTGGTCTGGGCTTGAAGTGTCCACAGTGGCGCGATGATTCCGATTAAAACCGAAAAGATCCCGATGCAGGTTGAATTTTTGATATCAATGGATGGTCATGCCAGAGAGATGGTCTGGTCAATCCAAAAGTGATATTTTTCTGATGCAGATTGCGTGATAGTTAAGTGATTTTAATTTTAACTATAATGGCCAAAGGGGCTATCTTCATCGCCTTTCAGGACGGATTAAATTTTGTCCGCTCGCCCGGGCACTTCGCCTAGCTGATTTCCGAAGTCGCTCCATCACGTTGGCCCTCATTCAAAAGAAAGGGCCGGAACTTTCACGGTTCCGGCCCATCGTTCGTTCACAATTATTTAATTGTTTGTGCTGCTCAACATCAGGAACAACTGCGGCGAACCTGTGGAATACACGTTCGTGCCAGCGAAGGAGAACGACTCCGTGCCACCGGAGGCTGTCACCACGTTGGTGGCAAGTGGTATCCACTGGCTGATAGGTGCCGACACGTTGGTGCTGCCCAGGAGATAATAAGTCCCGCCATTGACACCGTTTGTCGCGGTAATGCTCGCGTTGCCTTGAGACAAGCTGAAGCTGGTGATCCTGGGAGGTACGTTCGGAACGATCGGGCCGCTCGTAACGACGCTTAACACGCCGTTGGTCGGATCAAATTCCCAGGCCAGGCCGGCGCCCGGGGTGCCAGCGATGGCGCTGAAATTGCCGGATTCCGCCGTGGCGCTGAAGACGGTGAAGGTCTGGCCGGCACTCAACGTGCCGGAAATGATGTTGGGCGCCAGCGTTCCGGCGTAGGTAACGCTGGTCAAACCGGTCACCTTGCTGTTCCCGCTGCTTTGGCTGACATCCACGATATCGGTGCTGCCGGTTTGGAAGGTCAGGGTATTGTTGATGGCCAAGGTGCCGATACCTTGATTGCCAGCATTCAAGATGCCGCGGCTTTGAATGGTGACAGGGCCGGAGACGGTGCCGGAGCCGCCGAGGGTGCCGTCATTTGTCACGATAATCAGGCTGGTGCTGAGTGATCCGTTCACGAGCACGGTGGCGTTGGTGATACCCGTCATGCCCAAGTAGGAATCATTGCCGTTGAGCGCCACCACGCCGCCACCAAACACGCCAAGGCCATATCCGTTGCCACCGTCCGTGATATTGCCTGAGAACGTGGTCAAACCGGTGTTGGTAACCTGAAGCCAACGATTAGTATATAAGGTTGACTTGTTGCCGTCGTTGCCATTCAGCGTGAACGCCCCGGCGAACGTAAGGTCGTTGGTGCCGCCAATCTGCAGGACCAGATTGTTGGTACCGGTTTGATATTGGAGCGGATTACCGATGGTGATATCTGGCACAGAGGCCTCAAGCATTCCGTTGCCGGTCGTGGCGGTGCTGGAATCCGGGGCCACAAACAGCGG
>JASHVW010000435.1 GCA_030044395.1 Verrucomicrobiia bacterium | reverse complement strand
AAACGGCTGCGGGGGGGCGCAGACGGCATGAATCCCAACGCGCCCAATTACCGCAACACCGACGAGAGCAAGGCCAATCCATATCCCGATTTGCCGGACCCGCTGACGCTCAACAACGGCCAAAAGGTCACAAACCCGCAGCAATGGTGGACGGAGCGCCGCCCGGAAATTGTGGAAGCCTTTGACAGCCAGGTTTATGGCCGTGTCCCGGCGAATGTCCCGGCGGTAACTTGGAAAGTGACCAGCACGACGCATGGCACCAACGGAGGAATTCCCATCATCACCAAACATCTTGACGGCCACGTTGACAATTCCACCTATCCGCTGATCGCCGTGGACATGGATTTGACGGTGACAACGCCGGCCAACGCCGCCGGCCCGGTGCCGGTGATGATTGATTTTGGTTTTAACTTTTCGGGTTTCGGGGGTGGTCGCGGTCGGGGCACAAATGGTTTTGGCGGTTTTGGTTTCGGAGGCGGCAATCGCAATGGCAATGGCTTGGGTGGAACGAACCGTTTTCGCGGATTTGGAGGCGTGGCCGGATTTGCGGGGTTCAACGCATGGCAGCAACTGGTATTGTCCAACGGTTGGGGCTACGCCATCCTGGTGCCCACAAGTTACCAGGCGGACAATGGCGCCGGTTTGACGCGAGGCATCATCGGTTTGTGCAATAAAGGGCAGGCGCGCAAACCGGATGATTGGGGAGCATTGCGGGTGTGGGCGTGGGGTGCCAGCCGCGCGCTTGATTACCTGGAAACCGACCCTGCGGTGGATGCCAGACACGTGGGCATCGAAGGGGTTTCGCGCTACGGCAAAGCGGCTATTGTCACGCTGGCCTACGACCAGCGTTTCTATATGGGACTCATCGGCTCGTCCGGTGAAGGCGGAGCGAAGCTTTCACGACGCAACTACGGTGAACTGGTGGAAAACCTCACCGGCTCCGGCGAATACCATTGGATGGCGGGCAATTTTCTCAAATATGGCGGCCCATTGACGCCGGGTGATTTGCCGGTGGATGCGCATGAATTAATCGCCCTGTGCGCGCCGCGCCTGACATTTATCAGCGATGGTGCCACCGGCGGCGTCCCCGGAGCGGAAGGTCCCTGGATTGATCAGCACGGAAGCTTCATGGCTTCGGTGGCCGCCGGACCGGTGTTCCGCCTGCTCGGCCAGCAAGACCTCGGCGTCACCAACAATTACCTGTCTGCCCCAATGCCGGCCTTGAATGAAGCCATCACGAACGGCGTGCTGGCATGGAGGCAGCATAACGGCGGCCACACGGATGGGCCGAATTGGCCGACATTCCTCGAATGGGCGGACCGTTATATCGCATCCGGCTATCAACCCGCCACGAATTAAAGTGAATCGTGTCCGCCCAACGTTGCGCAGGTGGAAATTTCACCCGTGAAACCATTCGACCTCATTAACACCGCGGCTTTGCCCCGGTGCAAAACGCATCGAAGCGTTATAACCGTTTCAACGGTCTATCGAAGTGCGGAAAAACCGCCGAAAGCGATTCTGTTGCGTCACATGGTCGCCATCACCCTGGTCCTCCTGTTCTTTTCCAGTCGAAATTGCTTTGCCCTCGGCCAAACGCAATACGTCGAAACGAGTCCCACCGATAACGCCTTTCCCGTCATTCAAAACCAGGCCGCCCCCGCCTTGCTGGTGGACACGAATGATTTCACAGGCGTCTTGATTGCCGCGAATAATTTGCAGACCGACATCTCGCGCGTCAGCGGCATCGTTCCGCAATTGTCTCATGACGCCGCCAGCGCCGGGGCCAACACCATCATCATCGGCACCATCGGCCAAAGCGTCCTCATCGCCGGATTGATTCAATCCGGAAAAATCGATGTTTCGGAGATCAGCAATAAATGGGAATCGTTCTTTCTCCAAACGGTTTCCAATCCGTTTCCGGGCGTCCAAAATGCGCTGGTAATTTGCGGCAGCGACAGGCGCGGAACCATCTACGGCATTTATGATCTGTCCGAAGAAATCGGCGTTTCGCCATGGTATTTCTGGACCGATACGCCGCCAAAGCATCATGATACCCTGTTTGTGCGGGCGGGGAAATATGTCGAGGGGCCGCCCGCCGTCAAATACCGGGGCATCTTTCTGAATGACGAAGCCCCGGACCTCACCGGCTGGGTCAATGAAAAATTTGGCGGCTACAACCATGCGTTTTACACGAACATTTTCGAGGTGCTGCTGCGGCTGAAAGCCAATTACCTTTGGCCCGCCATGTGGAACAACGCCTTCGGCGAGGACGATCCCCTTAATGCCAAACTCGCCAACGATTACGGAATTGTCATGGGCACCTCTCATGTGGAACCGATGATGCGCGCGGACAAGGAATGGGGACGCGCCGGCTTCCAGGCCGATGAATGGAATTTTCTCACGCATTCGAACGATTTGAAAACTTTCTGGCGCAAAGGGATCGAGCGAAACAAGGATTACGAAAAAATCATCACGGTTGCCATGCGTGGAAAAACTGATTCGCCGATGTCGCCCACCGCCAACGTGGCGCTGCTCGAGGAAATTGTGGACGCTCAACGGCAGATTATTTCCGACGTCATGGACACCAACGCCACAAGTGTTCCCCAATTGTGGGCGCTCTACAAGGAAGTACTGCAGTATTACGAGTTGGGGATGCGTGTCCCGGACGACGTCACTCTGCTCTGGTGCGACGACAACTGGGGCGACATCCGCCGCCTGCCGACGGGCCATGCTCAAAACCACTCCGGCGGTTCGGGAATTTATTACCATTTTGATTACGTGGGCGGGCCACGCAATTACAAGTGGATCAATACCATCCAAAACGAGAAGACCTGGGAGCAGATGGACCTGGCGCGCGAATACGCCGCCAACCAGATTTGGATTGTCAACGTCGGCCATTTCGCACATGTCACCTTTCCCACGGAATTTTTCCTGAACATGGCCTGGAATCCGGACCGCTGGAACAGGGACAACATTTCCGAATTCGCCAAACTCTGGGCGCAGCGGGAATTTGGCGATGAATTCGCGCCGCAAATCGCCGACGTGATGGAGGCCTTCACAAAATACAGCGCGCGCCGGAAGCCGGAACTGCTGTCCCCGCAGACGTACAGCCTGGTAAACTATTCCGAAGCGGATACCATTCTGGCCGATTGGAAGAGACTTGACGCCAAAACTGAAGCCATCTCGCAAGCGCTTCCCGCGAACGAGCGGGACACCTTCTTTGAAACAGTCCTTTATCCGATAAAGGCAAGCGAAATCGTCAACGAGCTATACATTGATGCCGCCAAAAACCAGTTGTATGCCGGGCAGGGCCGCGCCAGCGCCAACGATTACGCCGACGATGTCAGACGACTTTTCCAGGCCGATGCGGATTTGTCCAACTATTACAACCACACCCTGGCCGGCGGCAAATGGAACCACATGATGGACCAGACTCACATCGGGTACCGATTTTGGCAGCAACCGCGGGAAAATATCATGCCGGACGTGACGGAGGTTGACGTCCCCACCAATGCGGCGATGGGAGTGGCCATTGAAGGCTCGACGGATTCCTGGCCTGGCTCCTCCGAGATTCCCGTTCTGAATTTTGATAAATTCAACCGGCCATCGCGGTTCATTGATGTTTTTAATAAAGGCCGGATACCATTCGATTTTACCGCCCAAACCAGCAAGCCGTGGATTTTGACGGATGCGTCGGGCGGCACCGTTGACAAGGACAAGCGAATCTTGGTGAGCGTGGATTGGCAAAAGGCGCCCGCCGGTTCAACCGATGGCGTTGTGACGATCGCTTATGGAACCAATGCAATTCCGGTGCAAGTAAAACTATTCAATCCGGATACGCCCTCGTCTGATTTCATCAACGGATTTGTTGAAGCCGACGGTTACGTTTCGATGCAGGCCGAAGATTTCACCGGGAACGTTCCGTCGGCGAACGCGGCCTGGGCTCAAATTCGCAACCTGGGACGCACCGGTTCTGCCATGAGCATTTTCCCCGTCACGGCGTCGAGTGTCACCCCGCCGGAAAACTCGCCGCATCTCGAATACCGCATGTTTTTGTTCCACACGGGAAAGGTCCACGTCGAAACCATCATTTCGCCGACGTTGAATTTTGTCTCTGGACGCGGGCTGCGGTTTGCGCTGTCCTTTGACGATGGGCCGCCGCAAATCGTGACGGCGGTGCCGGCGGATTATTCCGCTGGAGACGGCAATTCCGATTGGGAACGGACCGCCCGTGACAGCGTCCGCAAAATCACAACGGATTTCGACGTAACCGATCCCGGTGAACACACGTTGAAGGTTTGGATGGTGGATCCGGGAGTCGTGCTGCAAAAGATCGTCGTGGATTGTGGCGGCGAAAAGCCCAGCTACCTCGGCCCGCCCGAAAGTTTCCTCCAAAGAAATCAAATGCCCTAAATCGCCAGGAGGAGCTTCTTGATTTCTTTCAAACGGGCCTTGGCGTCCTTTTTTGTCAGGCGCGGGAATCTGCCGCCGAGGGTGATATAGTCGCCATTTCGCGTGAGC
>JASHVW010000434.1 GCA_030044395.1 Verrucomicrobiia bacterium | reverse complement strand
CCCCGATCTTATTTCGTGTTTTTTGCGTCTCTTTGCGGCCTTCGCGGCCTTTGCGTGAGATTGATTCCAGCCTGAACCCCGAACGCTTTCGGAGTTGCTTTCCACTCTTTTCCGTGCCCATCCGTGTCCATCCGTGGTTAATATTTTGGTTTGTCTTTCGCCGTTAATTTCTGGCACTTCGTTACCTGCTATAGTGTATATCGGTGCAACCCATTTTCAAGCCATCGGCCGACAATTCCCCCTCTCCCAGCGGGAGAGGGCCGGGGTGAGGGAGAGCCGTTTGAACATAGGTGCGCCCCCCCGAATTAGTGAGTGCGGTATCCCTAAAAAATCTGCCTCGGTCGCGTAGGTGGCTCCGGTAAGACATGAGTTTCTTATCAGTATTCTCCGTGCCCATCCGCGGTTAAACCCTTTGGTTGCGGCTCCGCCGCGCTGAGTGTTTCGTGGTTTGATTCTTAGATCCCTGTGTTCCTTGCATTAAAAATTTGTGCCAGTTCCTCGTTTCGTAGTAACTCTGACCTGGTTTTGCGCCGTCAACCTGGATCAACTCTTCCTTCCCTCCCGGTGACCGGGCCAGAAAATCCACTCCGTCTCCAATTCCAAACCGACGCCACGGATCCGCGCGATAATCGGCCTCTTTGCGCTTGCCGACGCTGTGTCGAACCGTCACTCGAGCGCCGCGCGTTCGTAAAACACGTTCGCCATGTCACCTTTTTTCTGGTTCGGGGACTTACTGGCAATATGATGAACTCAAAGACCATTGATCCTGTGGAAGACAGCGACATCAAGCTCGTGAACGCCAGTCTGGATGGAAATCGCGAAGCTTTTAGCCAGATCGTCGGACGCTATCAGACGCTCATCTGCTCCCTCGCCTACAGCGCTACCGGCAGCGTCAGCCAAAGCGAGGACCTTGCGCAGGACACGTTTGTCACTGCATGGCGGAACCTCTCCGGATTGCGCGAGCCGGGCAAACTCCGCCCGTGGCTCTGCGGCATCCTGCGAAATCGCGTTTACAAAATTATCCGCGCCAAAGTCCATGAACCCATCCAGGTTGCCGACCCGCTTGATGCCGCCCACCAACTCCCGTCGCGCGAGCTGTCGCCCTCCGACCAGGCCATCAGCCGGGAAGAGGAGTCCATCCTTTGGCGTTCCCTTGAAAAAATTCCTGAAATATATCGCGACCCTCTCGTTCTGTATTATCGCGAGCACCAATCCATTGAAGCCGTCGCAGCCAACTTGGATTTGAGCACAGACGCCGTGAAACAACGGCTTTCCCGGGGAAGAAAACTTTTGCAAGAGGAAGTGCTTTCCTTCGTTGAGGGCGCCCTGGAGCGGACAAACCCCGGCCGCATGTTTACGCTCGGCGTCCTGGCCGCTTTGCCCGCCTTGACGATCTCCACCGCCAAAGCCGCAACCATAGGCACGGCTGCCAAGGGTGGTGTTGCCGTCAAAGGTGCCGGCGTCATGGGCGCGCTCAGTGTCGTGTTCGCGCCGCTGCTCATCGTTTTTGGAAGTTATGCCAGTTACCGCCAAGCCATGGACGAGGCCCAGACCAACCAGGAGCGCGGAAATATCAAAAAAACGTTCCGGGACTCGCTGCTCATCACTTTGGGATTGTCTGCCGCCTGTGCCATCCCGTTATCTTTCGCGTTACGAACTCAGGTTGGCCCCTTGTTGTTTTCGTGCCTGCTGTTGAGCCTCGCCGTCGTCTTTTATTTTCTAACCATCGCCGTGTTGGTTATCCGTTCGCTTCCTCATCGCCGCCGCCGCCTCGCCCAGGTTTTGGCCGACAAGTACAACGGCCATTTTCCCAAAGCCGCGCTTGAATACTGCAGCCATTGGCATCTGTTGGGATGGCCGCTCCTTCACGTCCGAATGGGTGACAGGTTCGACATTGTGCGTCCACCGGTCAAAGCCTGGATCGCCATCGGCGGCAGCCATTCCATTGGGCTTATTTTCGCCTGGGGCGGCGTTGCCGTTGCGCCCGTCAGTGTGGGTGGCATTGCCATTGGAGTGCTGCCCTTGGGTGCAATTGCCGCCGGCCTCATCCCCGTCGGCGCGATGGTTCTCGGCGGCTGGGCCTACGGCGGGTTGGCTTTCGGCTGGCAGGTTACGTGTGCTTCCGGCTTCGGGTGGGACGCAGCAGCGGGAAGCATCGCCATGGCGCACAACTTTGCCGTGGGTTACATTGTGCATGCTGCGCAGGCGAATACCGAAATCGCCAGGCAATTTATTCAGCGAAGTCTCTTTTTCCAATTTTCCGCGATCGTCCAAAGGCACAGCGTTTTGTTGATGCTGCTCTGGGTGCTCCCATTGTGCTTGCAGGCGCGGCTTGTGGCGCGTGCGCGCCGGCAATGGGAACGGGAAATCGCCTGATCGGCCGGCCGCGCTCGGATTTTTCTGTCACCTTTTCTCCAACATCGGGACTTGTCTGCAGAATTACACAACAAATCATTATGAAAGCTTTCGTGATAACCGTGCTCGTCGTCTGCTGCGCCGTAATCGCTGGTGACATCGTCTATCTGCATCGCCAGAATGGGTCGTCAATTCCAAAGCCGGAGGGCGAAGCGCCTGCTACCCAGCCGACCGAACCCGCTCCGTCCGAAAATGCTGCCCCTCCTTCGCCGCAAGCCCAACTGGTCGTGGCCCAAGCACCCGCTGCTCCGCAGCCAGCGGTTATTACCCCCTCGCCTGGCAGTCAGCCGTCCGTCGAAAGCCCCACCAACGCCATTCGCGCCATGTCCGAAGCGTTGTTGTCCGCAAAATCCGGCCTTGAAAAGCAGGCCATCTTCGATGAACTGCGCACCAACGGCAACCTCGAAGCCGTCACCGCCGACTTAAAACAATTGGCTGTGCAAAATCCCACCGACCCTGAAATTCCCACGACGCTGGGCGAAGCGGACATCAATGAAATCCGTGCTCTCAAAGCTGCCGGCGGCAGCGACGACCAAATCGGCGTGTTGGCCCTGCAAGCCGACCAGGCATTTGACGCCGCTCTCCAAATAGACCCCAACAACTGGGAAGCCCAATTCGTCAAATATTCGACGTTGTTTTATTGGCCGGCTAATCCGCAGACCGATAACCAGGCCGTCCAGGGCCTGACCAGCCTCATTGACCAGCAGCAAAATATGCCTTCGTCCCCGCAGTTCGCCCAAACCTACGTAATGCTCGGCAACGAATACCAAAAAATCGGGCAGCCCGATAAAGCTCTAGCCACGTGGGAACTCGGCGCGCAGGAATATCCTGCCGACTCCACCCTCCAGCAAAAGATCGCCTCTGCCGCGGCGAAGTGAATTTGGTAATTCGTCAATCAACCCGTTCTTCCTCCATACCCTCCGCTTGCCGCGCCCCTTTCACCGCGGCAATAAAGGCCTTCACCTTGGCGTGGTCTTTCTTCCCGGGAGACGCTTCCACCCCGCTCGAAACGTCCAC
>JASHVW010000433.1 GCA_030044395.1 Verrucomicrobiia bacterium | reverse complement strand
AACCCCCGTCAACAGACAGACACGCCTGGCGGCTGTCGTGGAAACACTCTGGTCAGTTTTCATAATTTTTTTGCCGGTTCATTCAATCCTTTTGGAGCTAACAGCCCGATGGCCCGGTCAGGCGCCACCGCTACTCGAACGCTGTCAACGGGTTGTATAACGCGACGAGGGCAAAAAAGCAAGTGTATTGGAAGGTTGGTACTGTCCTGATTTTAGCGGGTCCCCGGCGCGGTTCCCTCGCCCGCGGGAGCGGGAGAGGGTGGCCGAAGGCCGGGTGAGGGCCGTCCGGGAAAAACTGTTTCCCTTGCGCCGCATGAGGGTGGGCTTTAAAAACATCCTCCATTTCAAATCCACTACGCCCAAAACCCAGTAGGGGTGATCGATCGTAGTCCGGGGCAAGCATTACCAGGCCGAGGTTCGGCCTGCGAGCGCAACCCCCGGTTATGATCCCCAAAATCCAGCCGCACTTCCGGAGCGCGGGTCTGCGACCCGCAGCGGTGTGACTACACGAGGGACGCTTGGAATAGCCTGCGACACCTTAGAACTTAGCCGGAGCGATTCAGATGAAAAATGGCCTCAGGCAAGGTCACAAAGCTCGCAAAGGATTTTAGACGCGAATACAGCGAATGGACGTGAAAGATCCACATTTCTTCACTGCTGCCAAACGCGATAGAAGCGATAAGGGAAATTCGCCGCGTTCGGGTCAAACAGGTCAAAGAGGTTGGTGGAAGACAGGTTGGTGTCCAGCGGAACCCAGTCCAGGAAGTTGGTTGTGGCTTCGAGAACGTAAATGTCGCTGACCACGCCTTGGAAACCCAGTCGAAATTGCCCATTCGTCAGAAAACCTTCCGAAGTGAAGAAGATGGGAGGGAGCACGTCAAAGGATGCGCTGGAGGCGACGCTGTTGATCGCGCCGGGCATGGCGGCAATGGCTTCAACGACCGCGCTATTGGTCAACGCAAATGGACCGGTATAAAGAACAGCATTGGTCGTCGGCGCGGTTCCGTCCAGGGTGTAATAGACACTGACGCCGGGCGGCGCGGACAAAGTCACGGTCACTGAACCGCCAAAGGCGCCGCCGTCAGGCTCAATCCCCGGCGCGCTTAGAAAAATGCCCGTGCCGAACACGGTCAGTTCGCCCTCGGCGCCCACATAGACCTTGCCGCCCGCGACGGTCGGCACGGTCATCTTCACCGCGCCCCCGGGATTGTCGCGGGCCAGGTCCTGGCTGCTGTTGTAAAGTTCCTGCGCGAGGTTGGTGGCATTATATGCATGCAACACCGCAGGCCCGCTGCTGCCGTAGGCATCGGCTTGAATCGCCCAGACAATCGCGTCCGCGGCGCCGTTGGCCGAAACGGCCGGCGTCGCTCCGGGAAAACCAAAGGTGACGGCGGACTCTGACACGGGTGTGGAGGCAATGACGGCGTTACTGACGCTGAACGCTTTCATCACGTCGCTGATTGCTTGATAAAAGATCAAATGATTGAAATAAGCCGGCGCGCCGAAATTCTCCCCTATCGCGCCGGGCAACTCCTGGACAATCTGGCTGTCATTCGTGGCGTTGTAACCGCCCATGTCATCACGATCCACCAGGTAAATCGTCCCTTGCTTGCCCGCGCCGACAATCAAATGCGGATGCGTGGCGCTGCCGGCGGCGTCCGGCAGAAGAACCGGCCCGCCCGATCCCAGATCGGTGTCGCCGGCTTGCAAGGCGGCCTGGTTGTAGGGGGTAAAATAATCCGCCACTTTCAATCCGCTGGCCGTCGAAAGTCTCATAAAACTGTCGCCATAGTCGTCGCCGTTGGTGTTCTCGCTGAAGGAACCGTTGGCCGTTTCATAATAAAGATTGGTGCCGGCATCCACGCATAGTCCGTCTCCGCCCATCCAGACCGCCCCTTCGCCGGCATTTGCTCCAAAGGCCGCGACGGTGGCATTGGGCGTGGTGTTGAAGACGTTGGTGGAGAGCAATTGAAGATTCGTCGCATTAAAACCAAAAACCCAACCGTGGTACGGATCGGTGTCCGCGTAGCTTCCATAGGCAACATAAACCATCCCGCCCGCAAGCGTCAGCCCCGGCCGCTGCAATTGCTGTTCGGGGTTGAACACCACCACGCCGTTCGAACCCGCCACGCCCGTGCCGGAAACGGAAGCCGCAACGACCACCGGACTGTAAGGCCGCTCCGCGCCCGTCGTGATGTCCAGCGCATGAATCCGATGATTGTAAACAGCCGCGCCGTTGTTGGTGCCGTCGAGGGTGAAGGCGTCGAGATACATCGTGCCCGACGCCGGGTCAATCACCGGCGTCCCCGTGATGCCGACTTCAGGAACAAGGTCAATGTATTGGCCGTTGTGGTAACGGGTCCCAAAATCCCCGCTCGAGCTGAGGGCGGAAACGCCCAGGTTCCTGCTCCAAAGCAATCCCCCGTTCGTTCCCTGATTGCCGTCGGCGTCGAACGCATAGACCATGTCATGCTCGGTCGCTGCATAAACCACGTCATGGACGCCCTGGCCGGGTATATTCACGTTGGTCACCACCAACGGCTCCGCGTACACGTAGCCTTCCACGGGTTGGGAAAACAGACGGCCAAAACTGTTGACATTGACGTTCGCCGGTGTGAGCGCGGTTTCATTTGTGTTCGCGCCGTCCCGCGTGTTGTCGTCGTGGTACGTCAATACCGACGTCAATGTCGGGACCGGATTTGACGCCAGCGTGGTGAAACTTTGCGAAGGCGCCGCCCACGCGCCGCCGCCGTTGTTGACCGCAAACGCCGTGTAAAAATAGGTCGTATTCGTGGAAAGACCCGGCGCCGTCAGCGAGAACGAAGCCAATTGGCTGCCGATGCCCACGGCGTATCGCCAGTTGGCCGCGTTCGTGCCGCCATCCGTCGTGCCATAATAAATCGTCACGGCAGGCAAACTTCCTGCCGACGAGATAATTTGCCCGTTCAGCACCGCCGCGTTTGCCTGAACGCCGCCCGCCGGCAGATTCGTCACCACTGGCGGGCCGGGTGGAACGACGGGAACCGGCGTCAGCGTCCATTGCTGATTCTGATTGCTGGCGCTTGGGTCCCATTCGCCCACGATTTGCCCGGAACCGCCGCCCCAGTCGTCCATGTTGTCCCCGATGCCTGTATTGTAAATGTTCCAATATTCACCGTCGGGCGTGAAGGTCCAAAGCTGATTGGATGTCCCGGCATAAGGACGCAACGCAAGTTGCGATTCGATGTTGGTCCCGGTCAAGGCCAGGCCGCTGACGACGTTGGCGATCTCAAATTCATTATTGGTGATCAGCGTAATCACCCACTGCTGGGCCTGGTCTGCGTACGTCACTTGATCCACTTCCGTGGCGTTGCCGTTGGGATCGTCCAGCGCATAGCCGCCGCCGGACGGGCACGTGATAATGTAACTGCCGTTCGTGACTGTGGGCGTGGGCGGAGCGCCTGCAATCAGCCCCAGGTCGAAGGTCGCATCATAATTATCGTTGCTGCCAAACGTCATCGCGCCGCCGCCCGGCGGGATCAGCGCGATCTGGCCCCCGGGATAAGGATTGCCGCTCGCAACGCCAATGGCATCCCAGCCGTCACCACTGGCCGCCTTGCCAAAGGAGTACGCATACGCCGTGGACCCGGATAGTCCCACCGAAAGGCCGGTCCACTGCAACCAGTCGCCTTCCTTGTAGCTGATGGGTGAAGCGGTGATGTAACTGGCCAGCAGCGTCACATCGTTGCCCGACACCGTATAAATGTGGAGCAGGTAATTGATGGTGTCGCCGGGGGAACCGCCGCCCGAATCGAGGCCGGCGCTCTTGAGCGCGAGAGATGTCAAAGTATATCCATTCGTGCCGGACGCCGTCGTGAACGTCTGTCCCGGTTCGCCGGCGCCGTGGTCCGTTTGATTGTCTGTGTAATAATTCAATCCATCGGGAAATGTGGTGTCTCCGGAGGTGCTTAATTGGACAAGATCCAGCGGTCCCGGCGTGGGAGCGGCAGCGCCGATATCGGTGAGCGGAGCGGGGGTCTGGGCGTGGCTGGACGATGTCAGCGCCGCGGCGACGAGAATCCCAACGCACATCCTGCCGAATTTTACTCTCAACATGCTGCCGGTGTTTATTTTGTTTGAATTTGAGCCGTTCCCTTGACCTCAACGAAAACAGTCGTCGGAAAGCGATACGAAGCATTTTGCTTCTTCATAAGCTTTATTTTACTGGGCATTCGAAAACCTACTGTACGTCATGCCGGTTGCGGCGTCCACTCTCCAAACGGGTGGTTTTTTCGATGCTTCTCTCCGTGTCCACCTGCCGCGGCGTAGCGCGGCGAAGCCGGCTCCGTGCCCATCCGCGGTTAATATTTTTTTTC
>JASHVW010000432.1 GCA_030044395.1 Verrucomicrobiia bacterium | reverse complement strand
CACCGGCGCCTCGGCCACCGAGAACAAATCCAGCAGCATCCCCGGCTCCAGCCCGGTAATCGTGATCGGCAGCGAGTTCGAGGTGGCAATAAACGTGTAACTGTCCTCCTCCCATTCCTTGTTCACGCCGTAAATCACATTGGTGTAACCGCCAAAATTCACCAGCGCCTCCGCCAAACCGTCCGCCGGCGTCACCGTCGGATCAAACTTCCCGATCAGCCGGTTCGTCGTCGAAGCCGAGACGTTGTAGATCATCGAAATCTCCGCGTCCGACAGCGCCCGGCTGTAGATGCTCATCTCATCCATCAACCCGCCGTAATAATTGTTCGTCAGCAGGCTCATGTCCTTGCCCAGCAACACGTCCCCGGTCGTCTTGGGCGTGAAATGGATGCCGCCAAAATTCGTCGTCGCCACGTTCGTCCCGTCGTAGAACAGCTTCGCCAGCCCTGAATTCGTGTCGTACGTCAGCGCCACGTGTTGGAACACATTGGACTGCACCAGCCCCGGCGGTGAGAAAATGATGTGATCGCCGTTGGTGATGTCCACCAGGTTGGCATAGAGGCAGCCGTTGCTGGCCACCAGTGTGTTCGTGGTGCCGGGCTGGTTGGTGACCGAAATCCAGAACTGCACCCCGTTCGGTTGCAGCGCCTCCACTTCCGCCACCCCATAGACCACATTGCTGTACTGCGGCGCGCACGTCGTGCCGTTGTTGTCGGCCAGTTCCCACAAACCCGACTCCGCGTTGGTCGCGGTCATGACGGCAACGTATTGCTTGTTGTTGTCGCAATCGTCCGGCTGGTTGGTCGCCCAGTTGAAATAAGTCGTGTTGGTCACGCCGCTCGAATAGACCCACACGCCGGGGGCATTGTTCGTCAACCCAATCCACAAATTGCGATTGGTCCCGTCATAATCTTCGAAGGCGTCATAAATCCAGTTCTCTTCATCCGCCGTGGCCACCGTCGCCAGGTGCCCGCCCAGCATCTCCGCCCATTGCTCCGAGACCGTCCAGTTCGTCGGGCCGAGCAGATAATAATAATGGCTCGTCGCCCGGTCCAGGAACGGCCCGGCCACAATGTTGAAGTTCGTGTCCGTGATGTTCGGATAATTCGTCGGCGTGCCCGCCAGCCATTCCACCAGCGGTTGCTGGAACGACGTGTTCGTCGGGTTGATCCACCCTTCCACCGTCAGTCCGCCGCCCGCCCCCACGTCCAGCGACGACGACATGACGAACGAGTTCGTGTTGGTGGCATCAACGGTAAAGGCGTATTGCGGATACATCTGCGCGTAACTGTTCGTGCCGGCAAAATCATACGGCTGCCCGTTGTACTCCATCTCGAACGCCTGGCCAACTTCGCCCGCCGGAAAATCAAACCGCCCGATCAGCGCTCCGTTGTTGCCGTTCCCTTCCGGATCGGCGCTGTCCAGCGCGTTCCCTTCGCCCCGCCACCAGCCGTCAATGCCCGGCCCGCGATACCAGAACGTCAGCGTATATTGATTGCCCGGAACGGTCGGCAGCGTCCGGGTGATCGTGCCATCGGCCAGCGCCAGGATGTTGGTGCCCGTGTTGTCGCCCAGCGAATCAGACGGGTCGGTCACCACGCTCACAAAATTGTTCGTCAACAGCTCCGTGTTCGTAACCGTCTGGTTTTGATTGTTCGTCACATTGTAAAACGTCGTGTAGGTGGTGATGTTCGTCGGCACCGTCCAGCCGCCATACCGGTCGTAGATGTTCGTCAACCCCAGATAATCGCCGTTCGTCGCCTGGTCAAAGTCGGAGAACGTGTAACTGGCCGCCCCGGCATTCAGGCTGTATTGCGTTTGCGCAAACTTGATCGGCAACGTCGCCAGGTTCGTGTCCTCGGTAAACATTAAATAATTGTAGTTTGTCTGCGCCGAGCCAGCCGTATAAACCCACGCATCGCCCCCGCCCGAAGCATAGGGATTGCCAAACTGGTTCATGATGATGGTGAGACCCGGCGTTCCCGGCGGATAAACCGCGTTGGTGCTGATCGGCGCCGTATTTTGATTGCCGGGTCCCGCGGACGGATTGCTGACAAACCCCGTATTCAGGATGCAATACGGGCTGTTGGTGCTGAAATCGGCCGCGTTGGTCGTGTCATACACCGTCATCTGGTCCGGCACGGTGTAAAAGTTGTAAATAATCGGCAGCGTCCCGCCCAGCGGATTGGCCTGGAGATAATTGGTGGCCGCCGCCGCGCCGCCCGTCGCCGTCGCGCTGAGCGTGTTCGAGTATTCCAGGATGCTCCCCGCGTTCGTCGCCCACGGTCCGCCCCGGTTTTCCATCAACAACACCCGCTGCCCGCTCGGACTCACCAGCGTGAACGTCAAATCCGATATCCGCGGATACGTCGCCACAAATCCTGCGTTCACCGACGCAATGGGGTTCGTCCACGAAATGAAAATATTCGTGGATGATACTGCTATGGGCGCAATCGCCGGACCCGGCGCATTGGTCGCCACCGGCGGAACTCCTGCCAGGAAGCCGCTCAAAGTCGCTATCAAATAAATGTTTGCCGTGACAGCGCTCCCATTGGTGATGCCCAGCCAGTACGTCCCCGGCGCCAGCGGCGGGCCATAGGATATCGAATTGCCCGGCGGCGTCCCGTTTGTCAGCCCCGCTTCAAAGAGATAATCGGCAAGCGTCGGTTCCGTATTGTAGTTCAAATACATCTGCAACGGCGGCGTGACGCTCGGCGGCAGGTTGGTGGCCGCCACCGTCAAATTCGTGTACCCCGGCGGCACCGTGACGTAATTGTAATACCATTCGCCGGGCAACAGGCTCACCGTGATGCCCTTCAGCGGGTTCTGGTGCGGCGTAATCTGCAATGAGACGAGGTTCACCGTGCCGCTGAATGGCGTGACGCTGTTGGCAATGTGGAAATTCCACAACGAAGCCGGCCCAACCTGTTGCCCCACAAAACTCAGCAGGCTCCCCGGGCCGTCCGAATGATGCAACGTATAACCCGCCGGCAACGTGCTCGCCTGCACCGTTCCGCTGTCGTCATAGACCAGCGGGAATGTCCCCGGCGTGTTCGGCGAATCGTGGTTCATCAAAACCGCCGTGAGGTAGCCCGAACCGGAATCCAGCGTCAGCGAACTCACCAGATCCCCCACGTCCACCTGGGTGATGATGTTCGTCACCACCACCGTCTGTATCGTCATCGGTTGCTGCGCGATGGCCAAAACATTCTGGAATCCCGGCACCGCCGGCGTTCCCTCCGGAATTTGCGCCGGCACGGGGACGCCATTGACCGTTTCCACCCCGTTCGATTTGTTCATCTGGCTGAACGGAATGCTCGTAAAGATGGGAATGAAACTGTATTCCGACGCCATCTGGTCTTCTGACTGCACGCCGACATAATAAACTTCGCCATGTTGCGAGTTGGTGTCCACAATCACTTCCTCCCCGCCCACCCCCAGGGCGGCCCCATGGAACACCCCGCCCACCGACTTCCCTACCTGCGTGCCGTCAATGCAATTGGAAATTGCCGTCAGGCTTAAATTCGTCAACGTCGGGTCGGTCGTCACATACAGTTGTATGTTCGCTTCCG